>NZ_DGTE01000009.1:0-67647 GCF_002393675.1 Streptococcus sp. UBA4344 | reverse complement strand
ATGCATTAAATAAGGTCTTGAAACGGTGTATAACATGACGTGTAATGTTTTATAACATCGAAATGGAAAAATTTTCAAAAAGTTGCAGTAAATGCTTGACAGAAATATTCAGAAAATTTATAATATTTAATGTAATACAAAATTACAATCTCGTTTTTGGAGGAAATATATATGACAACAGGTAAAGAGTATGTAGCTGGCGTCTTTGAAAAGGTTAAAGCTCAAAATGCTCATGAACCCGAGTTTCTACAAGCTGTAGAAGAAGTGTTTGAATCACTTGTTCCAGTGTTCGATAAATACCCAAAATACGTTGAAGAAAATCTTCTTGAACGTTTGGTAGAACCTGAACGCATCGTTTCATTCCGTGTTCCATGGGTTGACGATAAAGGTCAAGTCCAAGTGAACCGTGGTTTCCGTGTTCAATTCTCATCAGCAATTGGTCCTTACAAAGGTGGTCTTCGTTTCCACCCATCAGTAAACCAATCAATCATTAAGTTCCTTGGATTTGAACAAATCTTTAAGAACTCATTGACTGGTCAACCAATTGGTGGTGGTAAAGGTGGTTCTAACTTTGATCCTAAAGGTAAATCAGATAACGAAATCATGCGTTTCTGCCAAAGCTTTATGACAGAGTTGAGCAAACACATTGGAGCTGACACTGACGTTCCTGCTGGTGATATCGGTGTTGGTGGTCGTGAAATTGGTTACCTCTATGGCCAATACAAACGTCTTCGTAACGAATACACTGGTGTTCTTACTGGTAAAGGACTTACTTATGGTGGTTCTCTTGCTCGTACTGAAGCAACAGGTTATGGAGCTGTTTACTTTGCTGAACAAATGCTGAAAGCACGTGGTGAAGATTTTGCTGGTAAAGTAGCTCTTGTATCAGGTTCAGGTAACGTTGCTATTTATGCAACTGAAAAACTTCAATCACTTGGCGCTAAAGTTGTTGCTGTTTCAGATTCATCTGGTTTTGTTTACGATCCAGAAGGAATTGATGTTCCACTTCTTAAACAATTGAAAGAAGTAGAACGTGCTCGCATCGTTAAATATGCTGATTCCCGTCCAAGTGCAACATTTACACCTGCATCTGAAGGATCAATCTGGAATATCAAAGCAGACCTTGCTTTCCCATGTGCAACTCAAAATGAAATCAACGAAGAACACGCTAAAGCTCTCGTTGCTAATGGTGTTATTGCTGTTACTGAAGGAGCAAACATGCCATCAACTCTTGAAGCTATCGAAGTCTTCCAAAAAGCTGGTGTTTCATTTGGACCTGCCAAAGCAGCAAATGCAGGTGGTGTAGCTGTTTCAGCTCTTGAAATGGCTCAAAATAGCCAACGTACACCATGGACTTTTGAAGAAGTTGATGCGAAACTTTACGATATCATGAAAGGTATCTACGAAAATGCAGCAGCTGCAGCCAAAGAATTTGGTGCAGAAGGCAACCTTGTTGTTGGTGCCAACGTTGCAGGATTCCTTAAAGTTGCTGAAGCAATGTCAGCACAAGGTATCGTCTAAAACATTTTTAGAATCGTACAGACGGATTCAACAAGCCATTTTTATCTTAAATTAATTCTCTAATATCAAATAACCGAATCGAGCTCACAAATGTGAGCTCTTTTGGTTACTTTAGTTTTTTGTTATAATAATTTTATTGAAAGTGAGGCCTGCTTATGGTGGTAGTGAGAGAAGCTTTAACCAGTGATGCTAGGGATATTTTAACGTTTTGTCGGCAGATTGGTTCTGAATCAGATAACTTGTCTTATGGTCATGAAGGTTTAGGAATTTCTGTTTCTGATGAAGAAAAGCTATTGACTAAGGTCCATGAAGATGAAAGGTCATGTTTTTTAGTTGCTAAAGAGGCTGATGAGTTAGTTGGAACTTGTAATTGTAGTGGTTTTCGTAAGGCTCGTCTATCTCATCGTGCTGAGATTGGTATTGCAGTAAAAAAAGACTATTGGAATCAAGGAATTGGTCGTCAACTTTTAACTCATTTAATAGACTTAGCCAAGCAATCAGGCTTGAAAGTTCTTTCGCTTGAAGTTCGTTCTGATAATAGCAGAGCTATTCACCTCTATGAAAGCTTAGATTTCCAAAAGATTGGAACCTTTAAACATTTTATGGAAATTAATGGAAAAGCCGTTGACTTTGATATTATGGAATTATTTTTGGAGAAATCATGATTAAAGACATTGTAAGAGATACTTTTTTCTTGGCGCAAAAGTCAGAAGAAGCAACAAAAGAAGATTTGTATTTAGCGCAGGATTTACAAGATACTTTGAATGCTAACCGTGCTAACTGTGTTGGAATGGCTGCAAATATGATTGGTGTTAAAAAACGCGTCATCATTGTTAATATGGGTGTGGCTGATTTGGTCATGTTCAATCCAGTTATGACAAATAAGTCCCTTCCTTTTGATACACAAGAGTCTTGTTTGTCCTTGCTAGGATCACGTCCGACACGTCGCTATCAAAAAATTGATGTGACATTCATGGATAAAAACTGGAATCAACAACGTTTAACGTTGACAGGACTTGCCGCACAGATTTGTCAGCATGAGTTGGATCATCTAGAAGGCATTATTATCTAAAAAACACTAGAAACGTTGATATAGCAGCGTTTCTTTTTATATAGTAAAAAAATACTTATCATGAGAACTTTTTTCTTGACTTTAGTTCTCATAAGAACTATAATGTGTTCTACAAGAATAAATCTTGAAAACTTTTCAGAAAGTGAGGAAAAAATGCGAGAAAGAGATCCATTTTCACAATTTCGATATTTTATTAATTTGATGGAAAACCGTGTTCATGAGGTCGGAGAGGCTCATGGCGTTGAAAATCTTGCAGGTCCACAAGGTTTTGCAGTTTTATATTTACGTGAAAATGAAGATAAAGAAGTTTTCATTAAAGATATTGAACGTAAACTTAAAATATCAAAATCTGTAACCAGCAATTTGATCAAGCGAATGGAAAAGAACGGGTATATTAAGGTCGTTCCATCAGAAGTTGATAAGCGTTACAAGCGTGTTGTTTTGACAGAACTTGGTAAAGCAAAATCAAAAGATATCGATGCTTTTCATGAAGCTATTCATAAGCAAATTTTGAAAGGGATTAGTCGTGAAGAATTGGAACTCTCAATGAGTGTCTTTGATCGCATTTTGAAAAACTTAGAAAACAAGGAGTAACGCATGTTAAAAATTTTTAAACGTTTAACGGCAAAAGAAGTCGTCATGATGCTTGTTGCCGTCTTATTTGTGTGTTTGAATGTTTTCTTGGATTTAAAAATTCCGGATTACATGTCTGACATCACATCCTTGCTCTCAACTCAAGGAACAGAAGCCAAGGATATTTTTGCTTGGAATCTTGATGCCCCTGGTATGCGTATGGTCTTGCTTTCTTTAGGAAGCTTTGCTGCGTCAGTAGTTGTCGGATTCTTAGCAGCCCGTATTGCAGCAAGTTTTAGTACACGCTTGCGCGATGATATTTTCCACAGTGTCTTAGATTTTTCAGATGCGGAAATCAAGAAATTTTCAATTCCAAGTCTTTTGACACGTACGACTAATGATATTACACAAATTCAGTTAGTCTTTACAATGGGACTTCAAGTCATTACTAAGGGACCGATTATGGCAATCTGGGCAATCACAAAGATTGCTGATAAAAATCATGAGTGGTTGTTAGTGCTTGTTGTTGCAGTAGCTGTTATGATTTTGATGTTGATTTTCTTGTTAATGATGGTTATGCCAAAACAACGTATGATTCAAAAATTAACAGATAAATTGAACAGTATTACACGTGAGTCATTGACAGGTATTCGTGTTGTTCGTGCTTACAATGCTGAAAGTTACCAAGATGGTAAATTTGCTAAAGCTAATGATAACGTGACAAACTTTAACCTCTTTATTAACCGTTCAATGGCTTTGATGTCGCCAGTCATGACAAGTATTTCAAGCGGGATGACCTTGGCCATTTATTGGATTGGTGCCTTCTTGATTGAGGATATTGCTATTCCAAAAGATCCAACTAAAATTGCTGGTGCTATGCAAGATAAAGTTAATATCTTCTCAGATATGGTGGTTTATTCATCATATGCCATGCAGGTGGTTATTGGATTTATGATGATGATTATTGTCTTCTTCATTCTTCCCCGTGCGGTTGTTGCTGCTGGTCGTATCAATGAAGTTTTAGATACAAAACCATCAGTACTTTATCCAGAAGAAAGTAAAGTTCAACCAGCCGAAAAAGGTTCTGTAGAATTTGATGATGTGTCTTTCCGATATAGCGATCACTCAGAAGCTGTTTTGGAACATGTTTCCTTTAAAGCTAAAGCTGGTGATACTGTTGCCTTTATCGGATCAACTGGTTCAGGTAAATCAACATTGGTAAACTTGATTCCTCGTTTCTACGATGCAACAGAAGGAACAATCAAGGTAGATGGTGTTGATGTTCGTGATTACGATCATGATACCCTTCATAAGATTGTGGGTTATATTCCACAAAAAGCTGTCCTCTTTAGTGGTGATATTGCTTCAAATATGGACATGGGTGATAGTAATAGTTCACCGCTTGATGATGACAAGATGTGGGATGCTCTTGATTTGGCTCAAGGTAGAGACTTCGTCGAAAGTAAAGAAGGGCACCTTAAGGCTCAAGTATCTCAAGGTGGTCAAAACTTCTCAGGTGGTCAAAAACAACGTTTGGCAATTGCTCGTGCGCTTGCTCGTAAACCTGAGATTATCATCTTTGATGATTCATTCTCAGCTCTTGACTATAAGACTGACCGAATCCTTCGTTCACAATTAAAAGAACGTACAGCAGATATGACAAAATTGATTGTTGCGCAACGTATTTCAACGATTATGGATGCTGATCAAATTTTGGTCTTGGATGAAGGTAAAGTGGTTGGTCAAGGTACTCACGAAGAACTTCTTGCAACAAATGAAGTTTATCGTGAAATTGCCTACTCACAATTATCTAAGGAGGAATTAGAAAATGGAAAATAAGAAAAAAGCATCTTTCTATAGCAGAATGAAGCCATATATCAAAGGTTTCCAATTTCCATTTGTCCTTGCGGTGATTGGAGCCATCATTTCAGCAACGGTTACAGTCATTGGGCCTGATAAACTAAAAGAAATCACTAACACTATCATGAAAGGTTTGACACCAACAAAAATGGGAACAATCCCAGGTGTTGACTTAGATAAGGTTGGCCAAATAGCTTTAACCCTTGCGGTTTTATATGTGATTTCAGCAGTAGTTGGTTACATTCAAAACTTTACAGTAGCGACAATTGTTCAACGATTTACACAACGTTTACGTACAGCTATTCAAGTAAAAATTGACCGTGTGCCACTCAACTATTTTGACAGCCACTCACAAGGGGATACCCTTTCTCGTGTGACAAATGACGTGGATTTGCTTGGCCAATCTCTTAACCAAAGTTTGGGAACATTGGTCACTTCAACAGTGCTTTTGATTGGTTCTATTTTCATGATGTTCCATTCAAATGTTAGTATGGCACTAACAGCTATTGGTTCTGTCTTTATCGGATTCTTGTTGGTGGTTGTGATTATGGGTTCATCTCAACCATTGTTTAAACGCCAACAAAATAACTTGGCAGCTGTTAACGGTTATGTTGAAGAAATTTATTCTGGTCATAATGTGGTAACAAGTTACAATGCTTCTGAAGAAATAAGTGAAGCTTTCAAGACATTGAACACAAACCTTTATAAATCAATGTGGCAATCACAGTTCTTGTCAGGGATTATGATGCCGCTAATGATTTTTATTGGTAACTTTGGTTACGTTATGGTCTGTGTGGTCGGTGCCGTTAAAGTGATTAATGGTGATATCACAATGGGTGATGTGGTTGCCTTTATGACATACGTGCGTATTTTCTCACAACCATTATCGCAAATTGCCCAAGCCTTCACACAAATGCAATCAGCTACAGCTGCCATGAGCCGTGTCTTCGAATTCCTTGAAGAAGATGAAATGGAAGATGAATCACACAAAGAACGTCAATTGTCTGATGTTAAAGGTGAAGTTACATTTGATAATGTCTTCTTTGGTTATTCTAAAGATAAAACAATCATTCATGATTTCTCTGCAGTTGCAAAACCTGGTCAAAAAGTGGCTATCGTTGGTCCAACAGGTGCTGGTAAGACAACCATCGTTAACCTTCTTATGAAATTCTATGAAATTGATAAAGGTCAAATTGCTATCGATGGTGTTGACACACGTTTGATGTCACGTGAAGAAGTTCATGATCAATTCTCAATGGTGCTTCAAGATACTTGGCTGTTTGAAGGAACAATCAAAGAGAACTTGATTTACAATCAAGAAAATATCACTGATGAACAAGTAGTAGCAGCAGCTAAGGCTGTTGGTGTTCACCACTTTATTATGACATTGCCTGACGGCTATGATACTTATCTTGATGATTCAGTGACTCTTTCTATCGGTCAAAAACAACTCTTGACTATTGCACGTGCCCTTTTGAAAGATGCTCCGCTTCTTATTCTTGACGAAGCAACATCATCAGTTGATACACGTACAGAAGAGTTGATTCAAAAAGCCATGGATAAATTGATGGAAGGTCGTACATCCTTTGTTATTGCTCATCGCTTGTCAACAATTAAAAATGCTGATTTAATCCTTGTAATGAAAGATGGTAACATCATTGAGCAAGGCAATCACGATGATTTGATGACACAAGGTGGTTTCTACGCCGACCTATACAATTCACAATTTGAAGTAGCTTAAAACTAAAACGAGTCTGGGACAAAATGCTCAGTCTCGTTTTTTTGTTGTCTACATATTCTAGTTAAAAGATTTTAGAAAATTAGGCAAGTACCTAGCTTTTTCTTTTGTTTTTATTTTGTAATAGCATTTATATAACTTGCAATCAATTTTTAAAGCAAAAGTGGCATTTGTTTAAGAATTGGAAAATAGTAAAAATTTTTGACTATTTTTGGTGATTGTGACATAATAATGGAAAATAGCGAAAACGTTTAAAAGGAGGGAAGAAAGTGAAAGCTGTTATTGTTAGCAAAGCAGGAGATAGTAGTGTTTTAGAGGTGACTCAGGTTTCTAAACCGCAAGTAAAACCAGGTTGGTCTTTGGTGAAAATTATGGGATTTGGGATTAATCGTTCTGAAATTTTTACCAGACAAGGCTTGTCGCCGAGTATCACCTTTCCAAGGATTCTTGGGATAGAATGTGTTGGCGTCATTGAAGAGACGACGGACGAACAACGTTTGCCAGTTGGTCAAAAAATCATTTCGATTATGGGAGAAATGGGACGTGATTTTGATGGCTCGTATGCTGAATATGTCCTTTTGCCAAATGAGCAGATTTATCCTATCTCAACGCAGTTGGATTGGGCAAGGTTGGCGACGATTCCAGAGACTTATTATACTGCCTTTGGTGCTTATCAAAATTTAAAAATTACCTCCCGTGATACGGTTTTGGTGCGTGCTGGTGCTAGTGGTGTCGGGACGGCTTTTGTGAAATTGGTAAAAGCTAAATTTCCTGACGTGAACGTCTATGCAAGTGTGCGCAATACTGCTAAAAAAGCGCAGCTTTTGGAAGCTGGATATGATGATTTGGTTATTGATGATAATGGTGTGCTAAAGATGGATGTGACATTCACGAAAATCTTAGAATTAGTTGGACCTGCCACAATCAAAGACAGTCTAGGGCATTTGCAAGAAAACGGAATTATTTGTTCCTGTGGTCAATTGGGACGAAAATGGTATCTGGAAGAATTTGATCCAATTATGGAACTTAAAAATAATGTCTATTTGACAACATTTTATTCAGGTAATGTTTCACAAGATAAGATTCAGAAAATGTTGGCTTATATTGAGCAAGAACAAGTAGATGTTCGCCCTGAGCGTGTATTTGATTTGGATAGTATACAAGCTGCACATGATTATCTTGATAGTGTTGCGGCATTTGGCAAGGTCATTGTTTTAAATAAGGAGGAAAATTTTAGTGATAAGTAATGCTAGAAAATACGCTCGTTTGCGTGATGAGCAATTTTCCCTCTATGAAAGCTACGCTAAAAAGCATGGGCTAAATAGTAAATCGTTATTAGTTTTTATGTGGATTTATCATAATCCACATGGGATGACACAGGAGAGCATTGCAAAACGAACATTTTCAACGAAACAAGTGATTCAAGCAATTGTTAAAACTTATATGAAAAATGGAATATTATATTTGGAGCCTTCCCGAATTGACAGGCGCAAGAAGTTGATTCGTTTAACTGAAACAGGTCAGCAGTTTGCTGCTGAATTATTGGAGCCGTTAGCAGATTTTGAAGCGCAAGCAATGAGCGCTTTGACTTTGGAAGAACAGGAAGTTTTATTGTCAGCGACAGCGATGTTCACTGATAGGTTAAAAGAACTTTTAGAAAGTCATCAGGTAAAGGAACATGTTAAATGATATAGCTACATATTTTGCAGATAATGGAAATACTTATTTAGGATACGTTTGGCAACACATTAGCCTAAGTTTCGAGGCTTTGTTGATTGCTTTAATCATCGCTCTACCACTTGGTTATTTTTCTTACGAAAAGCCTTTTGTACGACAATTGTCAACGCTTTTGACGCAAGGGTTACGCGTTATTCCAAGCCTTGGAATACTATTTATTCTGATTCCATTCATTGGAGTGGGGCGCTTACCTGCATTGATTGCTTTAGTGATTTTGGGAATACCACCCATTTTATTAAATACGATTGTTGGGTTTGCATCGGTTTCAGAAAATTTGCTGGAAACAGCTTTGGGACTTGGGATGACAAGGTCGCAATTATTAACAAAAGTCCAATTTCCGTTAGCTCTGCCACATATTTTAAATGGCATTAAATTGGCATTGGTGGAAATTATTGCTAGCGCAACCTTGGCGACCTATATTGGAGCAGGTGGACTTGGTACTTTGATTTTTACAGGATTAGGACTTTATCGTTATGATTTATTGCTAATTGGTGGTGGTTCGGTTGCGATATTGTCGTTCCTTAGTATGATTATTTTTGATTTAAGCATAAAAGGGGTAGAACATTATGAAAAATAAAAAGGTGATTTCAGGAGCGTTACTGGTAGTCATTTTGGTGGCAATTGTTGGTGGAATTTGGGCGTGGCGTAATAATCAATCTTCTGAAGCGCAGCAATCGTCAACCACTATTCGTGTGGGGTCGAAAGATTTTACGGAAAATCTAGTCATTGCTGAAATTTATGCGCTTGCGCTTGAGGACAATGGTTATACCGTTGAGCGTGTGTCAAATATTTCAAGTTCTTTGATTCATAATTCAATTGTCAATGATGAGATTGATTTATATCCAGAATATACAGGAACTGGTTTGCTGTCAGTTTTGGGTGAGGATATGGAAACAGATTCAGAGAAAGTTTATAAGATTGTCAAAAAAGAGTATGAGGAACAATTTAACCTGACTTGGCTCGATTACGCGTCAGCAAATGATAGCCAAGGTTTGGTTATTCGTACGGAAGTCGCCAATTCACTCAACATCAAGACGATTTCTGATTTGCAAGCTCATGCTAGTGAATTGCGCTTTGCTTCACAAGGGGAATTTGATGAACGTGAAGATGGTTTACCAGGACTTGAAAAGATTTATGGTACCTTTAACTGGCAATCTTCAAAGGTATATGACAATAGTTTGAAATACAGTGTTCTTGAAAATGATGAGGCGGATGTGACGCCAGCTTACACGACCGAAGGTCAGTTGGTCAATACGTATGAATTCACCTTATTGGAAGATGATAAACAATTCTGGCCACCATATAATTTAGCGCCTATTGTGCGAGATAATATTTTGGATGACAATCCAGATATTAAAACCATTTTAAATAATATTTCGGCAAAACTTGATACTGAAATAGTTACGGAACTTAATGCTAAAGTGGATGTTGACGGTCAAGAATATACAGATGTCGCAAAAGAATACTACGATAGCATAAAAGGTTAGAAAGATAGATTTATGACAGAAAAGACAATGATTCAATTTGCGCATGTGAGCAAAGTTTATGGTGATAAAACGGTTGTTAATGATATTAACTTAACCATTGAAAATGGCGAATTTATTACCATTTTGGGAACATCAGGTTCTGGTAAGACAACCATGCTAAAAATGATTAACAAGCTGATTGAACCAACGTCAGGGACGATTCTCTTTGCTGGGCAAGATATTGAGCAGATGGATTCCGTTAGCCTTCGTCGTCAGATTGGTTACGTTGTCCAACAAATCGGCTTATTTCCACATATGACGGTTGCTGAAAATATTGCAACTGTTCCCAAGTTATTGGGCTGGGATAAGGAACGCATTGAAAATCGTGTGGGAGAACTTTTAGATTTGGTGCAATTGCCTGCAGCGGATTACGGCGAACGTTATCCAAGTGAATTATCCGGTGGGCAGCAACAGCGGATAGGTGTTGCGCGTGCTTTAGCTGCTGACCCTGATGTCATGTTATTTGATGAACCATTTGGTGCCATTGATGCCATTACTCGCAATGATTTACAAGAGGAATTGCAAGCGATTCATCAGAAATTAAATCAAAAGACATTTGTTTTTATCACTCACGATATTTATGAGGCGTTTAAACTGGGAACACGCGTGGTTATCATGGATAATGGTACCATTTGCCAGTTTGACACACCAGAAAATATTATCAAAAATCCAGGAAATAAATTTGTCCAAAAATTGATAACAACTGCGCAGGAACAAGAAAAACTGTGGAGGGCTAGCTATGATTGATTATTTTAAGACATCTTCTGATAAGTTAATCACGGCGCTCATTGAACATATTGAATTGACGAGTTTTTCCCTACTGTTTGCTCTGCTATTTGCTAGTGTCATCACGGTGATTTTGCTGTTTTACCCTAAAATAAGGCAGGCTTCTGTTTACGTCTTATCACTATTGTACGCCATTCCGAGTTTTGCACTGTTTACCTTGTTGATTCCCGTGACAGGTTTGGGGACGCGAACAGCCATAATAGCTTTGGTAATCTATGCGCAATATACGTTAGTTCGCACATTTTTAGCAGGATTGACACAAGTTGATGACAGTATTGTTGAAGCGGCGACTGGTATGGGGATGACAAGGTGGCAAATATTAGCAAAAATTCAGTTGCCATTGGCGCAATCCTCTATTTTTGTAGGAATACGTTTGGCAGCAAATTCAATGATTGCTATCGCAACAATTGCCTCAACGATTAATGCAGGCGGTCTAGGTAGTATTTTGTTTGACGGACTCCGCACAATGAGTTTGCCTAAATTGCTTTGGGGTATCATTTTGACTGTTGCCCTAAGCTTATTAGTCAACCTCATCTTGTATCTTGTTGAAGAATTAGTCAAGAACGAAAGCGTGAGTTAATGCGTCTTGCAATAATAAGAACACAAACCAAGAAGTTGGGCATTTTGCTCAACTTTTTAGCTCTTAAAAATGCCCCTTTTAGCTTCTTATAAGGAATTTTGTTATAATGAAACTATCATCTAGTTAGGAAAAGTTATGACAGATATGATTTATGGAGAATATGCTGATTACCTGCCTTTGATTTTGGAGGACTTTAGTCAGCGTATTCGCAAGAAAAATGATGAGGTTAAAAAAGAGACTGGTTATAAGCTGTTTGAACATTTTATCGCTCGCGTTAAGACTCCTGAAAGTATGACAGAGAAGTGTCAACGCAAAAATCTTCCAGTAACAACCGAGTCTGCTTTGAAAAAAGTGCGTGATAGTATTGGTCTGCGGATAGTATGTGGTTTTGTTGATGATATTTATACCTTAGTGGACCTTATCCGTTCTTTTGATGATTGCACCATTGTTGCTGAGAAAGATTACATTAAAAATGCAAAACCAAATGGCTATCGTTCTTACCATTTGATAGTTGAAGTTATGACACCTTATCCTGATTGTCTTGGAAATGAGGAGGGCTCATACTTTATTGAGGTTCAGCTTCGTACCATCGCCATGGATTCCTGGGCTAGTCTTGAACATCAGATGAAGTACAAACATGACATTAAAGATCCAAAACGTATTGTAAGAGAGCTAAAACGCTGTGCTGATGAATTAGCGTCATGTGATTTGACGATGCAGACCATTCGTAATTTGATCCAAGAAAGTTCTCAAGATGAAGGAGAATAATAACTATGAAAGTACTTATTGCAGAAGATGAAGTTCAGATGAACCGAGTTTTGACAACAGCATTGACTCATGAAGGTTATGATGTTGATTCTGTTTATGATGGTCAAGCAGCTATAGAGAAAGCTAATGAGAATGCTTATGACGTGATGGTCATGGACATTATGATGCCGAGAAAAACAGGAATTCAAGCTGTTCAAGAAATTCGTCAAAGTGGTAACCAAGCTCACATTATTATGTTGACAGCTATGTCTGAAATTGATGACCGCGTGATGGGACTTGATGCTGGTGCTGATGATTATTTGACCAAACCATTCTCTCTTAAAGAGTTATTGGCGCGACTTCGTTCAATGTCCCGTCGTGTAGATACTAACTTTACATCAAATATTTTAAAACTTGGGACGGTGACGTTAAATGTCGGTGAACAGGAATTAGCTAGTCAAAATACCATTCGTTTAGCAGGAAAAGAGGCAAAAATGCTTGAATTTTTTATGTTAAACCCCGGTAAGAAGTTATCAACTGAGCAAATTTTTAATCACGTCTGGGCAAGTGACAAGGATGATCCAGATATTGATGATGGTTATGTCTTTATTTATGTTTCCTACCTTCGTCAAAAACTCCAATCGATTGGGGCAAATCTCGTGATTGAAGGTGAAGAAATGGGAGACTATGAGTTGAAAGAATTGTAGGTGACCCGATGTTTCGAAAGCTTCGCATACGCTTTATTGCAATTGCTTCTTTAGCGATTTTACTGGTTTTGTTTTCGGTTGTTGGCGTCTTGAATTCTGCTCGCCATGTTCAGACGGTTGATGAAATCAATAAAATTTTATCCTTACTGGCTGATAATGGGGGTAGTTTTCCTAGCATTTCAAAAACGACTAGTGAGTTAGGAGATACGGTTTCAGTTGATACTCTTTTTCAATACCGCTATTTTAGCGCTAAAATGGACCGTGATGGGAATATCATTTCTTTAAATGCAAGCAATATTTCTGATTTGACTGATCAAGAAGTTAAAGATTTTTTGGTGAGAATCAACCAATCTAAGGATACTCGAGCTGATTTTTCTTATCATCACCATACCTACTCTTACTTGGTGACAGAAGAAAGTCGACATACGGATTTGATTGTGGTATTAGATTCGACTAATCAATTTAGAGATAATCTTGCTTTGGTGCACTTGTCTATTTGGATGTCAGGTGCTAGCTTTATTTTCTTTGTCTTGGTTATCTCAATTGTATCTGGAAAAGTTATCAAACCGTTTATTCGTAACTATGAACGTCAACGACGATTTATCACTAATGCTGGTCATGAATTAAAGACTCCGTTAGCGATTATTGCTGCGAATAATGAACTTGTTGAATTGATGAATGGAGAGTCTGAATGGACTAAAAGTACTAACGATCAAATCGATCGTATGACAGGCTTAATTAATGGTTTAGTAGCTATGGCGCGTTTAGAAGAACAGCCTGAGTTGGTCTTAACAAGTGTTAATTTTTCAGATATTGCAAGAGATGCTGCAGAAGATTTTAAAGGACCAGTTATCAAGGATGGTAAGCACTTTATCATGGCTATTCAATCAGGGATTCATGTTAAAGCTGAAGAAAAATCATTATTTGAATTAGTTACTCTTTTGGTTGATAATGCTAATAAATATTGCGATCCAGGTGGAACGGTATCGGTTAAATTAAGTAAAAATCGTCTTTCTAAAGCCCGTCTTGAAATTTCTAATACCTACAAGGCAGGCAAAAATGTTGATTATACAAAATTCTTTGAACGATTTTATAGAGAAGACGAATCTCACAATAATAAGAATTCAGGCTATGGAATTGGTCTTTCAATGGCTCAAACCATGGTTAAACTTTTTAAAGGTAACATTTCAGTTACCTATAAAGATGACCTCATCACATTTGTTGTGACTTTGTAATGATAAGAAAAAGCTGAGACAGAAAATCTCAGCTTTTATATTTATTAAAGTAGTAGTTTTAGACAGAATAGCCTGATAAGCGTTTTACTTGTTCAACGCTTTCATTTGGTCCGTAGTTGTCAGGGAAACGGTCAAGTGACTGGATTTGCTTGATGTCATCTGGTGTGAGTTCAAAATCAAAAATATCAAAATTTTCTTTGATACGGTTGAGGTGAACTGATTTTGGAATAGTTAGGATATCATTTTGAATTTGCCAGCGAAGAATGACTTGAGCAACTGACTTATCATGTTTTTTTGCAATACTTGTTAGGATAGAATCTTTGAAAATATCATCTTTTCCTTGATTAAAGGGACTCCATGCTTGTGTAGCAACGTCAAATTCTTGGTTAGCTGCACGGAGAAGTGGTTGCTGTTTGTATGGATGAAGTTCAATCTGGTTAAGTGCCGGAACAATTTCAGTATTGATAGCAAAATCTGTCAGCCGCCCCGTTGAGAAATTTGAGACGCCAATGGCACGAATACGACCTTCTTTATAGAGATCAGACATTGCACGCCAAGCTCCATGAGTATCACCGTATGGTTGGTGAATGAGGTAGAGGTCTAGATAATCAGTTCCTAGTTTTTTGAGGCTTGTTTCAAATGCTTTTTTGGTTTCATCATAGCCAAGTTGGTTAATCCAAGCTTTAGTAGTTATGAAAACATCTTCACGTTTAATACCTGAGGCTTTAATAGCCTTACCGACTGCTTCTTCATTTCGATAAAGAGCTGCTGTATCGATAAGACGATAACCGATTTCAAGAGCGTCTTCGACTGACTTTTGGCATTCATCTTGGTCAAAAATTTGCCATACTCCAAAACCAAGTTTTGGGATTTTAACGCCGTTGTTGAGAGTTTTAAATTCCATAAGCATCCTCCTTTTTTCTTCATTCTAACACAAAAGTTTTGTAATCTTAAAAGATACGACTCAAACTAGATTAGCTGACTGTTGTCTTCAAATTCTTCTAAACTAAGCTTGATTTCATTGATGAAACTAGCTCCGATATCAGATAGTTTTTTCTTGCGATTGGTCACATAACCAAGTGTGTGTTTTGGACTATTCTTCAGTGGAATAAGAACAATCTGATCTTTGACAAAGCTATTGACGATCCCAAGCCCTGAGGCATAAGCATTCGTAGCACAAAGCAAATTCATTACAGTTCCTCGGTCATTGCTGTAAAGAATACGTTGTTCATCATGGATATCGAGAGCATCTTCATCAAAATTTAAACCTGACTGCTCTTGACGAAAGCGAATTTGATTATAACCTTTTAGGTCACTTTCTGAAATTACTGCTTTGTTAGCAAGTGGGTGGTCACGACGGAGAAAGACACGTGTTGGAAATTCTCCTAAAGAGGTGAATTCCAAATCTTGATGTTCTAGTGATGATTTTAAAATGTGTTTATTGTCATCATCCAGGTAAATTATCCCTAAGTCAGCTTCAAAAGAAGCAACACTATCAAGGATTTTTTTGGTGCTTGTTTCAATTGTTTGAAATTCTTGATAATCTTGTTTAAATTCTTGGGCGACTTTAGCAAGCGGAATAGACAAAAAGTCGTAGTGATGAGAAGCAACCGTAAAACTTTTCTTAAATTGATCATGGTAGCGTTGTTGTAATAAATCTAATTCTCCAATGATGCGTTTAGCATACTTTAAAAAATCATGACCATCCTCAGTTAAACGCGTACCTGTATTAGAGCGCGTGAAAAGCTGGACTCCTAATTCAGTTTCTAAATCTTTAATAGAGCAAGACAAGTTGGGCTGAGTCATGTATAATTCCTTAGCGGCCCGGCTAAAAGACCCTACGCGAGCGACGACTTCGACATAACGACATTGTTGGAAATTCATAAAACATCATCCCTTTTTGTAATAATTGTTAATATTATAGTGAAAATACATTAAAAAATCAGCAAAATTCTGATAAGAATATCTTAAGTACTGATAAAAAAATCCTATAACCTGCGATAAATACGCTTAATTATTAGCCGATTTTATGGCTGGCAATAAAAAGAATAGATTTTTCTAAAGAGCTCAAAGCTGCTACAATAAGCTTAGAAAGCTACTCGGGGGTGACATGTCAATGCTCTTAACAGAAAAACACTTAAGAAATAGCTCAATTGCTGTTACAATTATTCTTGTCATATCTCTTCTTATTTTTTTAAATTGTTCTTCCTTCAAAGCCTATCAAACTAGAAAACGATCATCTCATATTCGAAAGGAAGATATTGTTCGAATTCAAAGTCTTAAGAGTTTGACACATTTACCTTACGAGTAAAAAGTTGGAGATAAACTGTCTCCAACCTTTTTTTTCTTTTTTATACCATAACTCATTTTTATGGCCGAGCATAAATAAAATAGATTTTTCAAGTCAGATAAAGCGTGATAGTATAATTGCCATACCAAATGCAAAGGAGATTACGCTAATGACAACAAAAAGAGAGTGGGTTTTAAAAGCCTTTAAAAATGAAAAAGTTGATAGAGTTCCAGTCGGATTTTGGTATCATTTTACAACTGATGATGAACGAAGTGATGGTTTCAATCCTGTTATTTTTAATAAAAATATCGCTGGGCACAAACGATTTATCTCAGATGTCGATCCAGATTTTGTAAAAATCATGAGTGATGGTTTCTTTACTTATCCAAATGATGCTATTCATGAAGGTATTAAATCGATTCATGAACTTGAAGGGATTACCTCTATTGGAGAAAATCATCCATGGATTACAAAGCAAGTTGAACTTGCTAAAAAAATTCGTGAAGATTTCCATGAAGATATTGCATCTTTCTATAATATCTTTGCTCCAGCAACTTATCTCAAATGGCATCTTGATGGAAAAGGTGGCAATGGGGATAAAATTATTGAAGATTTTATCAAAGAAGACCCAGAATTAACGAAGAAAGTTCTAGATGTAATTGCTTTTGATATTGCACTACTAACAAAACGTTTGATTGAAGAAGCGGGCGTTGATGGGATTTACCTTAGTGTTCAGAATTTGCAGGATTCACGATTGAGTCGCATTGAATATGACCATGTTATCAGACCGGGCGAATTGCATGTTTTAAACCGAGCTATTTCAGCCGGTGGAACAAATATTCTTCATATCTGCGGTTATGAAGGTGCTACAAATGATATTTCGTACTACACTGATTATCCAGCTGATGTCATTAATTGGGCTGTTGAATTGGAAGGTGTTAGCCTATCAGAAGGACGTCAGTTATTTGGTGGAAAAACGGTTCTCGGTGGCTTTAGAAATACTGAAAATGATTTGCTTTATCGAGGAAGTAAGGAAGCTATTCAAGACAAAGTTAAACAGTTGCTTGAAGAAGCGGGACGTCAAGGCGTTGTTATCGGTGCTGATTGCACGGTGCCAAGTGATATTGCCTCAGAACGTATTGCTTGGGTGAAAGAAGCCGTTCTTGATGAGGTTCTTGTCAAAGCAGCCGTTTGATTTTAAGAGTTTTTAGGAATGAAAGAAAAGTTTTAGGTAAAAAGAAAAGGAGTGGGTTATATGAGTAAGAAAAAAAGGATTATTTCTGGTGGTGTTATTGTAGCACTTGTTGCAGCGACAGTTGTCGGACGTCAATTAACAGGTAAGATATCAGCAAGTGCAGACAGTTCATCGAGCAAGTCAAATAAAGTAACAACTTTGCAAGTCGCTCACACACAAAATTATGTTCCATATGATTTTGTCAATGACAAAGGTGAAAGTGATGGATTTGAAGTTGCAGTGTTAAAAGCTGTTGATGACAAGCTAAAAAATTATAAGTTTGATTATACGGGAACAAGCGATGAAGATTTATTGATTGGTCTTGAATCAGGCAAGTATGATATTGGTGTCAAAGGGGCTTGGTACACCGAAGAACGCGCGCAAAAATTCATTATTCCTGATGAAGCCATTGGTGCTAGTGTAATTGGATTTGCCATTCGAAAAGCTGATGAAGGAAAATACAAAGACATTGATTCATTTGCCAAAGATGGTGGTAAGTTGGTTCCAATTTCGCCACAAAATGCTCAATATAATGTCATTCAAGAGTACAACAAAAAAGCTAAACACCCAATTGAACTCAAAGAATCTGAAAGCTTCTCAGTTGCGGATGCCTATGCTTGGGTGCTTGAAGGTCGTTATGACGCTTATTTCTCAATTAAATTGTCATTTGAAGAAGCTGTCAAAAAAGAAGATGGGGCTTACCATCAGTATGCAGACCAATTGACATGGTTCCCATATAAAGGTATTGAAACATACCCATTGATTCATAAAAATGATACTAATAAAGCATTTGCAAAAGAATACGATAAAGCCATCAAGGAATTGCAAAAAGATGGTACAATTGCTAAACTTTCACAAAAATACTTTGGAGAAGATGTCTTTAGTTATGTAACAGATTAGGAGGTAGCTATGGTTTCTTATGAACCGTCTCGTGTAATAAGAGTAATTCCAGATATTTTAACAGCTCTACCTCTTACTTTATGGGTCTTGGCATTAACTGTTTTGTTAGGAAGTTTATTAGGTTTCTTGTTAGCTTATGCACAACTATCAGACGAACATGGCTTTTCCATTTTAGCTAGAGGCTATGTCTTTATACTAAGATGTACACCACCAATTGTTCTTATCTTCCTTGTTTTTTATGGTTTACCTCGTTTTTTAGAATGGTGGTTAGGGATTGATGTAAATGGCTGGTCTCGTTCGATATTTGTGATTTTAGCAATGACTTTGCTCTTTGCGGCAAGTATTTCAGAAGTCTTTAAATCTTCGTATTTAGCCTTGCCAAAAGGACAACTAGAAGCTGGTCTTAGTATTGGTTTAACAGATTCTCAGACTTTTGTGCGTATTCTTTTGCCTCAAGCTTTTAGAATTGCCCTTCCTAACATTACAAGTGCCGTGATTAATTTATTAAAGGATATTGCTCTAGCTTACACCATTGGATTAGTGGATTTGATGGGTGAAGGCAATCTTATCATTTCGCGCAACATGGGCAATTATTCTTTGGAAACTTATACCGCAGTTGCCATTATTTACTGGAGTTTAGCACTGATTTTGTCTGTTGTTACTCATGTGATTGAAAATGATTTGGATACTAGAGAGGGTTAAGGAGGAGATTATGGATTTTTCTTATATTTTGGAAACATTTGTGAAGACTCTCGCTGGTATTCCGGTGACGTTAGGAATTATGGTGGTTTCGATTCTTTTGAGTTTTTTTCCAGCACTTTTCTTGGCCTTGGGGCGTATTTACAGGGTCAAAGGGGTGACAACATTTTCAGTGATTTACCTTGCTTTTATACGATCAACACCGGCTATTTTATTGATTTTATTTTTCTACAGCCTTTTTCCAAGTTTGATTAATCAATTATTGAAAGCATCAGGTTTTAACGTTTTTGACATTAATCCCATTTATTATGCATTTGTTATCTTCGGTCTAATGACGACTGGAAGTCTTTCTGAAATTATTCGCTCGGCAATTTTGACGGTTGATAAGGGGCAGTTAGAGGCAGCTCTTGCTATTGGTTTGTCAAAAAAACAAGCTTATCTCAGGATTGTCTTTCCTCAAGCAATTCGTCAGGCTTTGCCAAATCTCTGTAATTTAGTGATTAATCTTGTCAAAGGTACCTCTCTTGTTTTTGTAATGACAGTAAAAGATATTACAGCGATTGCGAAAATTGAAGCTGCTTATGG
Organism: Streptococcus sp. UBA4344; assembly: GCF_002393675.1. Lineage (NCBI taxonomy): Bacteria > Bacillati > Bacillota > Bacilli > Lactobacillales > Streptococcaceae > Streptococcus > Streptococcus sp. UBA4344. Next base: position 47,857 of record NZ_DGTE01000009.1, on the reverse strand, counting down.
CTACCATTATTTTGAATCCTATTTTGTTATTTTTATTATTTACATTGTGATTTGCGGGCTTATTCAATATGGATTTAAAATCTTGGAAAAACGGGCACAAATTGGTTGATCTAAAGTGAGGAGTTTGTTATGTTAACAGTGAAAAATATCGAAAAATCATTTGGAGATAAGAAAGTTTTAGATGGCATTAGTTTGACAGTTAATCAAGGAGATGTTGTGGTGATTTTGGGACCATCAGGGTCAGGGAAAACAACTTTTCTTAGGTCTTTAAATTACCTTGAACATGCGGATGCGGGAGAATTAGAATTAGACGGAAAATCTTATGATTTAGCAAAAATCAGCCGTAAAGATGTCCTTGAAATTCGAAAGAAAACAGCTTTTGTTTTCCAAAATTATAATTTATTTGCCAATAAAACAGCACTTGAAAATATCTTAGAAGGCTTAGTGATTGCTAGGAAAGTGCCCAAAGAAAAAGCTATTCCGATTGCTGAAAATGCTCTTAAAAAAGTTGGGCTTTTAGAGAAAAGAGATTTTTATCCGAGCCAATTATCAGGTGGCCAGCAACAACGGATTGGAATTGCGCGTGCCATCGCTGTTAAACCAGAAGTAATCCTTTTTGACGAACCAACGTCAGCGCTTGACCCAGAATTGATTGGTGATGTTCTTGACGTGATGAAGGAATTGGCCGAAGAAGGCGTGACAATGGTTGTTGTGACCCACGAAATGAGCTTCGCGCGTGATGTGGCAACACACATTATCTTCATGGAGGGTGGACATATCATAGAAGAAGGTGACCCGAAAGAATTCTTCACACGACCAAAAGAAGAACGTACCAAACAATTCTTGACACGAATTATTCCAGAACTTAATATAGACCCAGTGATTTGAAAAATGTCGGCATGCTTTTGTGCCGATGTTTTTTTAGTTAGATTATAAATATTTTTTATGGCGAAGCATAAATAATTTAGAGTACACGAGTTTGGGATATTTTCCTATAATACCTTTATAACGTTTGGAGGGATATCATGTTAGATTGGGAGTTTATTTATGCGAATATTCCTTTGTACCAACAAGCTTTGCGATTAACGGTTAGGCTGGCTTGTTTTGGTATTTTAGGAGCGTTTGTTCTAGGCTTTTTGATTAGTCTGATTAAATTCTATCGGATTCCAATTCTGAGTCAGCTTTGTCAAATTTACATAGAACTGTCACGAAATACACCTCTTTTGATACAACTCTATTTTCTTTACTTTGGTTTACCAAAGATTGGTTTGGTCTTATCATCAGAGCTTTGTGCGGTTGTAGGGCTAACTTTTTTAGGGGGATCTTATATGGCTGAATCATTTCGTTCAGGCTTTGAGGCTGTTTCAAAAAGGCAGTACGAAGTAGGGTTAAGTCTAGGCTTGACGCCAGTTCAAAATGTCTTTTATGTGATATTTCCTCAAGCACTTGCTGTGGCTCTACCATCTTTAGCTGCTAATGTCATTTTTTTAATTAAGGAAACTTCTGTTTTTTCAATTGTTGCTTTAGCAGACTTGATGTATGTAGCTAAAGATTTGATTGGACTTTATTATGAAACAGATGAAGCTCTTTTGATGCTAGTGCTCGCTTATCTGATAGTCCTGCTACCAATTTCATTGCTAGCAAGACTAGTAGAAGGGAGGTTACGTCATGCAGGATTCAGGCCTTCAAGTGCTTTTTCAGGGGAATAATCTTCTTCGCTTGTTTAAGGGGTTACTTGTAACCATTGATATCTCGTTACTGTCAATTGTGATTTCATTGATTTTAGGGTTTGCTTTTGGATTTGTGATGATATCGCGATTTCGCATTATTCGGATACTTTCACAGCTCTATTTAGAATTTATTAGGATTATGCCACAGTTGGTTCTTTTGTTTTTGGTTTATTTTGGACTTGCTAGGAGTTTTAATCTAAACCTATCTGGAGAACTTGCAGCAGTCATTGTTTTTTCAATGTGGGGGACAGCTGAGATGGGAGATCTTGTCCGCGGGGCACTAACCTCTTTACCTAAGCATCAATTCGAAAGTGGTCTAGCTTTGGGGTTAACTAAACGGCAATTGTTTATCTATGTGATTATTCCACAAATTTTACGTCGCTTATTACCCCAAGCTGTAAATTTGATGACAAGAATGATTAAAACGACTTCATTGGTTGTCTTGATTGGAGTTGTTGAAGTGGTCAAAGTTGGGCAAGAGATTATTGAAGCTAATCGATTAACAGTTCCAAGTACAGCAATTTGGATTTATGGCTTTATTTTCATCTTGTATTTTGCCATCTGTTTTCCAATCTCACGATTGTCAATATACCTAGAAACTGTATGGAAGGAGTAACAGAATTGACAAAAGTTTTAGAACTCAAGAAAATAAAGAAATCTTATGATAGTCAAGTTGTTTTGGACAATGTGTCTTTTTCAGTTGACGAGGGTGAAGTTTTAGTCATTCTAGGTCCTTCTGGATGTGGAAAATCAACTTTACTTCGCTGTATTAATGGTTTAGAGCCAATCCAATCTGGGGAAGTTCGTCTAGAGGGTGAAAATATTTTAACAACCCCTAAAAATTTGCCACAGATTCGTCAAAAAATAGGCATGGTTTTTCAGTCTTATGACCTTTTTCCTCATTTGACTGTTTTGAAAAATCTATTGCTGGCGCCGATTAGAGCTCAAAAGCGCTCAGCAAATGAAGTAAGGAAAGAAGCTTTGCAACTGCTAGAACGTGTTGGGCTATCTGGAAAAGAAAATAGCTATCCGCATGAATTATCTGGTGGACAACAGCAGCGTGTTGCTATTATAAGAAGTTTGCTCTTGCATCCAGAGGTTTTATTATTCGATGAAGTGACAGCTTCGCTTGACCCAGAAATGGTGAGAGAAGTTTTAGAGTTGATTGGTGAATTAGCAAACGAAGGTCGGACAATGATTATTGTGACCCATGAATTACAATTTGCTAAAGCAATCGCAGACCGTGTGATATTTCTTGAGAAAGGTCATATCGTTGAAGAAAGTGATGCTGAAACATTTTTTTCTCAACCGAAAACCCAACGTGCTCGAGATTTCTTAAATGTCTTTGATTTTTCAACGGTAGGTTAATATGTGTGATTATTTTTATAAAGGAGATATATATGAAAATTGTAAAACATTTTTTGGCACTTGCTAGTCTATTATTCCTTGTTTTGTTGGTAGGATGTTCAGCATCGAAATCATCAACGGCATCAAGTTCGTCATCATCATCTGGAAATACAGCTAAAGCTCGTTCTCTTGATGCAATTAAGAAAAGTGGTACTATCAAAATTGGCGTTTTCTCTGATAAAAAGCCATTTGGTTATGTGGACGATAAAGGGAAATATCAGGAATATGATGTTTACTTTGCTAACCGTTTGGCAAAAGATCTAGGTGTGAAGGTCAAATATGTATCAGTTGATCCTGCCAGTCGTGTTGAATATTTGATATCAGCAAAAGTAGATATTATTCTTGCAAACTTTACTGTGACTGATGAACGTGCTAAACAAGTTGACTTTGCTTTGCCATACATGAAAGTAGCACTTGGTGTCGTTTCTCCGAGCGATCATTTGATTTCATCTGTTGATGATTTAGAAGGTAAAACACTTATTGTAGGTAAAGGAACAACAGCTGAAACTTACTTTGAAAAGAATTATCCAAAAGTCAATTTGCAAAAATATGATCAATATAGTGAAGCTTACCAAGCTATGTTAGATGGTCGTGGCGATGCACTTTCTACAGATAATACTGAAGTACTAGCTTGGGCTTTAGAAAACAAAGGATACCAAGTAGGTATTACAAGTTTGGGAGATACCGACACTATTGCGCCAGCAGTCCAAAAAGGAAACACTGAACTTCTTGATTGGATTAATGATGAGATTAATACTTTAGGAAAAGAAGACTTCTTCCACAAAGATTATGACAAAACACTTGCCCCAGTTTACGGCGATGCTGCTAAAGCAGATGATTTAGTTGTTGAAGGTGGAAAAGTTGACAAATAAATCTTTTGAGATAACATTGTGAAATTGATAAAGTCTGAGAGCCTAACATCTCGGACTTTTTACTATGCCTTTAAATTTTAATCCCCAACATTTTTTAGTAAAAGTCGCTTTTTTTGTGGAACAATGATAAAATGGAGTGTAAACTAAAAATTGTAAGAGAAGAAAATGACTAAGAAAATTGGCGTCGGAAAGGCGCATAGTAAGATTATTTGGATGGGTGAACATTCAGTTGTTTACGGTTATCCTGCCATTGCTATTCCACTTCAAGGAATTGAGGTTGAATGCCGTATCTATCCAGCTGATGAAAAGATTCACTTCGATTATTATGACACATTATCAACGGCTGTTTACGCAGCGCTAGAGTATTTGAATCACACAGATGTTTCCATCACTTATGCTATTCGTTCGGAAATTCCTCAAAAACGTGGTATGGGATCATCTGCAGCCGTTTCAATTGCTGCTATTCGTGCCGTGTTTGATTACTTTGAGCAAAGTATTGACATGGATACGCTTGAAATTTTGGTCAACAAGGCTGAAATCATTGCACATTCAAACCCAAGTGGACTAGATGCTAAGACTTGCTTGAGTGACAAAGCTATTACCTTTATTCGTAATATTGGCTTTAATACGCTGGATTTGGATTTAGAAGCTTATCTGGTTATTGCTGACACAGGGATTTATGGCAATACCCGAGAAGCTGTTGAGAAAGTTGCCCAAGCAGAAGAAGCTAATTTACCGCATTTAGCTGCTTTAGGTGATTTGACAGAGTTGGTCCAAAAGGCTATCAAAGAAAAAAATATTCAAAAAATCGGACCACTAATGACGAAAGCTCACACAGAACTTCAAGCTATCGGAGTTAGTATCGATAAAACCGATAAATTAGTTGAGATCTCTTTAGAAAACGGTGCCCTTGGTGCCAAAATGAGTGGTGGCGGACTAGGGGGCTGTATCATTGCCCTTGCAGAAACAAAAGCTGCCGCAGAAAAAATTAGTAAAGCATTAACAGAAGGAGGAGCGGTTCAAACGTGGATCGAAAAATTGTAACGGTAAAATCATATGCCAATATCGCTATTATCAAATACTGGGGGAAAGCTGATGCGGTCAAGATGATTCCAGCAACCAGCAGTATTTCATTGACACTGGAAAATATGTTTACAACAACAAGTGTTTCCTTTTTACCAAACTCAGCGACGCATGATGAATTTTATATCAATGGTGTTTTACAAGATGAAAAAGAACACGCTAAAATTTCTGCCATTATTGACCAGTACCGTGGGCAGCGTTCTGAATATGTTAAAGTTGAAACAAGCAATAATATGCCGACTGCTGCTGGACTTTCATCAAGTTCTAGTGGGCTTTCAGCTCTTGTTAAAGCTTGTAACGAACTCTTTGAAACTGGTCTAAGCCAGGCCGAGTTAGCCCAAAAAGCAAAATTTGCTTCAGGATCATCTTCACGTTCATTTTTTGGTCCGCTTGCTGCTTGGGACAAAGATACTGGTGACGTTTATCCTGTTCAAACAGATCTTAAATTGGCAATGATTATGCTAGTTTTAAGCGACAGCAAGAAACCAATTTCTAGTCGAGAAGGTATGAAACGTTGTGTAGAAACGTCAACAACATTTGCGGACTGGGTGAAACAATCTGAAAAAGATTATAAGGATATGCTTGCTTATTTGAAAGCTAATGATTTTGAAAAAGTTGGAGAATTGACTGAGCGTAATGCCCTTGCTATGCATGATACTAACACTCATGCTAACCCTCCATTTAACTATTTAACAGATGAAAGCTATCAAGCAATGGATTTTGTCAAACAACTGCGTGCTGAAGGTGAAAAATGTTATTTCACAATGGATGCTGGTCCAAATGTCAAAGTTCTTTGTCTTGAAGAAGATTTGGAACGTTTGACAAAACGCTTCGAGGAAAACTATCGTGTCATTGTTTCACGAACTAAGGAATTACCAGATGAAAATGATTAAGGTTCAAACTGGCGGAAAGCTCTACATTGCTGGTGAGTATGCCATCTTAACACCAGGTCAAACAGCTATCATTAAAAATATTCCCATTCACATGACAGCAGAAGTCAAAGGAAGTCCAGAGATTAAATTATTTTCTGATATGTTTGACTATGCTGTTGGGATGACGGAAGATAACAATTATGCTCTTATTCAGCAAACAATCGTGACACTTTTTGACTATTTAGGGAAGTCAGCAGAAGCAATGCCTCCTTTTGAGTTAAGCATTACTGGAAAGATGGAGCGTGATGGCAAGAAGTATGGCATTGGATCAAGTGGTTCGGTTACTGTCCTAACCCTTAAAGCCTTATCTGCCTTTTATGATTTGAATCTGTCAGCTGATTTGTTATTTAAATTAGCTTCTTACACATTGTTAAAAATGGGCGATAATGGGTCAATGGGGGATATTGCTTGTATTGCATACAATAACTTAGTTGCATTTACTTCATTTAATCGACAAAAGGTTGCCAAATGGATTGAGGATGAGCCAATTCAGACTGTTCTTGATAAAGACTGGGAATATCAGATTGAGGTGATAAAACCAGCCTTGTCTTGTGAGTTTTTGGTCGGTTGGACTAAGCAACCGTCAATTTCAAAAGATATGATTAATCTGGTGAAATCAGCTATCACACCTGAGTTTTTAGCAGAGACACAAAAACAAGTACTGATTTGTCAAAAGGCTCTAGAAAGTGCTGACAAAGAAACTGTTAAAACATCACTTCAAAAAGTCAGTGATTTACTGCTTGGCTTAAGCTCAGCTATTTATAACGATAAATTAAAAGCTCTAAAAGCTGCTGAAAAAGGTTTAGACGTGATTGCTAAATCATCAGGCTCAGGTGGAGGCGATTGTGGTATTGCAATATCATTTAGCCCTAATGATAGTAAAGAACTCATCAAACGTTGGCAAGAAGCTGGTATTGAGCTACTAGATTTGGAGGAATTAGCATGATGAACCGTAAAGATGAGCATATCAAGTACGCTCTTAAATACCAATCTCCTTATAATTCTTTTGACGATATGGAGTTGATTCATCATTCCCTTCCAGATTATGATTTAAGTGAGATTGATTTGCATACGCACTTTGCTGGACGAGATTTTGATTTTCCCTTTTATATCAATGCTATGACTGGCGGTTCAGAAAAAGCAAAAGCTGTTAATCTTAAATTAGCTCAAGTTGCTCAAGCGACAGGTCTTGTTATGGTTACGGGCTCATATAGTGCTGCTTTGAAAAATCCTGCTGATGATTCTTATCCAAGTAAGGCTGATTATCCAGATTTGTTGTTAGCGACAAATATTGGGATTGATAAATCCTATGAGCTTGGATTACAAACTATTGAAGAAATGCAGCCAATTTTCTTGCAGGTGCATGTGAATCTAATGCAAGAGCTTTTGATGCCAGAAGGAGAGCGTGAATTCCGTTCTTGGAAGCAAAATCTAGTTGATTACGCAACTAAAATGCCAGTTCCAGTTATCCTGAAAGAAGTCGGTTTTGGTATGGATTTAAAAACGATTGAAACTGCTTTTGAGCTGGGGATTAAAACTTTTGATATTTCAGGACGTGGTGGAACAAGTTTTGCTTATATTGAAAATCAACGTGGGGACAATCGCTCCTATCTTAATGATTGGGGTCAAACGACTGTTCAAAGTCTCTTGAATGCTCAATCTATGGTCGATAAAGCTGAGATTTTAGCATCTGGTGGAGTTCGTCATCCGCTTGATATTGTGAAATGTTTAGTACTTGGTGCTAAAGCCGTTGGACTATCACGTACGGTTTTAGAGTTGGTAGAAAAATACCCAGTTGAGAAAGTCATTGATATCATTAACAGTTGGAAAGATGATTTGCGACTAATCATGTGTGCTCTTAACTGTAAAACAATTAAAGACCTAAGACAAGTTGATTATCTTTTGTATGGAAAATTGCAAGAAGCCACAAAAAAACGCTGATTCATGGGAATCAACGTTTTTTTATTATAGCATGAAGTAAACGATGGCGATGTATTGAAGTACAGAAGCAAGCAAGATAAATAGGTGCCAAATCATATGATCATATGGACGTTTTCTAGCATAGAAAACAGCACCAATTGTATAAGCTAAACCACCTGCAACCATTAAACTCCAAAAGACAACTCCAGTTTTGCTAATAATACTTGGAATGATGAAGATGACTAACCATCCCATTAACAAGTAAAGAAAGAGTGAGAATTTTTCATTGATTTTCTTGGCGAAAATTTTGTAAAGAATACCAAAAATTGTAGCACCCCATTGCAATATGATAATTAAGTAACCTAACCAGCCACCAACAAGTGAAAGAGCGACAGGAGTATAAGAACCTGCAATAGCAATATAAATCATACTGTGATCAATGATACGTAAGATGAATTTTTGAGGTGAATCATATTGCATTGAGTGGTAAATGGTTGATGATAGAAACATCAAGAACAAGCTGATATCAAAAATTGACATCCCAACAGCAGCCTGCATGCCATAGTGGTGATAACTGTAAATAGCAGTAATTGGTAAAAGAACAAGCATTGCTACCGCACCAACTGCGTGAGTGACGCTGTTTGCGACTTCTTCACCAAAAGAAAGGCGTTTACTGAGTTTAAGAGTCATGCTAGCTTTCATGAGATTCTCCTTCTAATTCGTGAACCAATTCATGGGTTTGAAAATACAATTTCAAAGTTTGACAAGCAGAGACAACCACAGGTGGTAAATCATCAACTTTTTCACCGTTCATACAAGCTACAAAATCATCATAACGTTTTTGCGACTGGTCATCAGCTGTCAAAAGCGCTAACGTTTGACTAATTTCTTGGATAGAAAAGACATTTTTCAAACTTGTAATCACAATCAATCGAGCAACTTGTTTGCGATTGTATTTCTTTTTAATTGGTTTTTCGAGATGTCCATGTTTGACATAATTATTTATCATTGAAGCTGTTAAGCCTTTGCCATCTTGCTGGTTGGCTTGTCCAACTTGATTAACGTAAAGCAGTACTTGGTCTAAGTACAAATCAATTTCTGGTAATTCAGACCATTTTGGATAAGTTGGTTTCATAAAGTTATATCTACCTCTTTATCTAGTATCGATAACTAGATTATATAATTATCAAAAATTAAAGTCAAGAAAAAAACTGTCCAGTGGACAGTTTTTTTCACGAGCCTGAAAATAGGAAAACGAGTCAAGTCCAGTGGACAGTTTTTTAGTTATCTCTAAGATTTAGTAAGATATGCTGAGCAGTTTCTAGATTCATATGTGGTGCTTCTAAAAGAGCTTTAACCACTTCAGAAACTTCTTTATCCTTGGCACCAGCAAGAAGTACTAGTGATTTTGCTTGCAATTTCATGTGACCTGCTTGGATACCAGTAGATGTCAAAGCTTTAACAGCAGCAAAGTTTTGAGCTAAACCAACTGAGACAATGATTCGTGCAAGTTGACGAGCATCTGGCTGACCAAGAAGATTATGAGCGATTTTAACAGTTGGATTAAGGCCGATAGAACCGCCTTTTGTTGCAATTGGCATTGGCAGCGTCAATTGACCTCGAAGGACTTGCTCATCTTCATCAAAAGTCCAAGTAGCTAGACCACGGTACTGACCGTCTTTACAAGCATAGGTATTAGCGCCTGCTTCGATAGCACGCCAGTCATTTCCAGTTGCCATAACGACAGCATCAACACCGTTGAAAATGCCTTTGTTGTGAGTGCTTGCACGATAGATATCTTCCTGGGCAAGCTTGCTTGCTAAATGGAATTTGCGAGCTAATTCATGAGCTTCTTCTTTATTACGGCTGAGGTAACGTAGGTTAACTTGACATTCTGCAGTTACTAAAGATTCAGTCGCATAGTTTGATAGAATTGCCATTAAACTTTTTCCGCCAGAGAGTTCTTCAAGACTTGGTACTAAAGCCTCCATCATGGTGTTGACCATGTTAGCACCCATGGCTTCCTGAGTATCAACTGTCAAATAGACAATCACGAAATCATCTTTTTCATCGATACTCAATTCACGAGCACCACCCCCACGTTTTACAATAGAAGGGTGAGCATCGTTAGCTAAGCTTAGCAATTGTTCAGAATGTTCGACGATAGCCTTTTTAGCGGCGCTTTTATTTGGAACGTCATAAAGAGCAACTTGCCCAATCATTTTACGTGAGTGAACTTGAGTTTTGAAACCTCCAGAACGTTTGATGATTTTAGCAGCAAAACTTGCAGCAGCAACCACAGAAGGTTCTTCGGTTACCATAGGAACATTAAATACTTTGTCATCAATTTGAAAATCTGGTGCCAATGAAAATGGCAATGAAAAAGTTCCTAAAAGATTTTCTGTCATTTGATTAGCCGTTTCAAGTGACAGAAGTTTATTAGCTTTTAAGTGTTCTAAGTTATCAGCACTGATAAGTTCATTATTTTCCAGATGTTCAAGGCGTTCAGCCAACGTTTTTTTGGAGAATCCTCCCCAAGTCACTTTATTTGTCATTTACTTTACCATAGATTCTTTGATGTTCACGAATTTCTTTGAGAGCATAGGCTCCAGTTTTGTATTCAGCAATAGTTGCATTACCTTCAGCATCAATCACAGGCTCTTCAAAGAATAGTTTTTCATAGTCTTCAACTGATAAACGGATACGTTGTTTAAGTGTTTCGAGACGATTTGTTTGAAGCATATCTTTAAAACCATCGACCAGTGTTGCTGAGAAAATTTCTGCTACAGCACCGCTACCATAACTAAAGAATGCAATATTGTCACCAGCCACAAGATTTTTAGAGTTTTCAAGAAGTGAAAGAAGCCCTAAATAAATTGACCCTGTGTAGATGTTTCCAACTTGTTTACTATAGATAATAGAACTTTCAAAGTTTTCTTTGAGTTTTTCTTTAAGTTCTTCTGGAAGGCTTTTATCCATCACTTTGTTGAAGCCTTTGAGAGCTAGTTTAGGGAATGGAAGGTGGAAACAGAAAGCTGAGAAGTCAGCAAGTGAAGTGTCAAAACGTTTTTGGAACTCAGCCCAAGTTGTTTTCAACATGTCAAGGTACTGTTTTGTTGAGTAAATACCGTTAACAAAAGGTGTTGTTGAATAGTTTGGACGCCAGAAATCCATGATATCACGTGTTTGAGCAACTGATTTATCGTTAAGAAGTAGGATACGTGGATCTTTTGAAATCAACATAGCAATACTTCCAGCACCTTGAGTTGGTTCACCTGGTGTGTTAACACCATAATGAGCAACGTCTGAAGCAATCACGAGAACTTTTGATTCAGGGTGCTTTTGAACATGCAAGCGAGCATAATCAAGCGCTGCTGTTGCACCATAACAAGCTTCTTTCATTTCAATACTACGAGCAAATGGTTGAATTCCTAGAAGACTGTGGATATAAGTAGAGGCTGCTTTACTTTGGTCAATTGATGATTCAGTTGCCACAATAATCATATCGACAGTTTCTTTGTCTTCTTCGCTTAAGATACTTTCTGCCGCAGATGCACCAAGTGTCACAATATCGTCATTGACTGGTGTGATACTTAGATTATTTAATAGGAGACCTTTGCTGTATTTATCTGGATCAACATTGCGGCTCTCAGCCAAGTCGTCCATATTCAGCACGTATTGCGCTGTTGCAAATCCTATTTTATCAATACCAATTTTCATGAAAAAACCTTTCTCTTTATTGAATTTCCAATAAATGTTAGGGGGTTAAATTCGTACTTTCTTACCTAACAAGTCATTAAAAGGTGGGGAAGTCCTTTTAAAAAAGAAATCCTTTTTTATCAAATTACGGCGTGACGAATAATTGTCCATTCATAATTCTACCACAAAGTATGCAAAAATCCCTATAAAAAATTTGTTTGTTTTAACCTTCAAAGTAAATAAGAAATTCTTATTAAATCCTTCAAAATGCTGGTAATTTTCAACATTTTTGATAAAATAGGAGTAATGAGCCATTTTTTTATGGCTAAAAAAATTTAGAGGTGGATAGCATGACAAAAGCAGATGTTATTTTTAAAGAAAATATCAAGAAAATTATGAATGAAGGGGTATTTTCAGAGAATGCACGTCCTGTTTACCAAAGTGGTGGGCAAGCAAATTCTAAATATGTAACAGGTGCTTTTGCGGAATATGACCTTAGTAAAGGTGAGTTTCCAATTACAACTCTTCGTCCAATTCCGATTAAAAGTGCTATCCGAGAAATCTTTTGGATTTACCAAGATCAAACCAACGATCTCTCAGTCTTAAACGACAAATACAATGTAAAATATTGGAATGACTGGGAAGTTGATGGGACTGGTACAATCGGTGAACGTTATGGTGCAGTTGTTAAAAAACATGATATTATTCGAAAAATTTTAAAACAACTTGAAGAAAATCCATGGAATCGTCGTAATGTTATTTCGCTTTGGGATTATGAGGCATTTGAAAATACAGATGGTCTTTTGCCATGTGCTTTCCAAACCATGTACGATGTTCGTCGTGTTGACGGTGATATTTACCTTGATGCGACATTGACACAACGTTCAAACGATATGTTGGTTTCACACCATATTAATGCCATGCAATATGTCGCCCTTCAAATGATGATTGCAAAACACTTTGGTTGGAAGGTCGGTAAATTCTTCTATTTTGTTAATAATCTACATATTTATGATAACCAGTTTGAACAAGCAGAAGAATTATTACGCCGCGAACCAACAGATTGCAAACCACGTTTGGTCTTGAATGTACCAGATGGAACAGATTTCTTTGATATTAAACCAGAAGATTTTGAATTAGTTGATTACGATCCCGTTAAACCTCAATTGAAATTTGATTTGGCTATTTAATCTTTTTCAGTGGCTTTCGTATCACATTTCAGCAATTTTATAGGAAATCTGATAAAATGAAGGTAATGAATGAGAGGATAATATGACAAAGAAAATCGTTGCTATCTGGGCGGAAGATGAAAATCGCTTAATTGGGGTAAATGATGGTTTGCCTTGGCGTCTCCCAAAAGAATTGAAGCATTTTAAAGAAACAACGATGGGACAAGCTCTTTTGATGGGGCGTGTGACCTTTGACGGCATGAAACGTCGTATTTTGCCAGGTCGTGAAACCTTGATTTTGACTCGTGACAAAACATTTGAAGCAGACGGTGTAACAGTTGTTCATGATATGGATGACGTATTTGAGTGGTTTAAGAACCATGATAAGACACTTTTCGTAGTCGGTGGAGCAAGTATTTATAAGACCTTTTTACCTTACTGTGACGCCATTATTAAAACAACAGTTCATGGTGAATTTGAAGGAGATACTTATTTCCCAGAGGTCGACTTAAAAGACTTTAAAAAGGTTTCTGAGTCATTTAATGAAAAAGATGACAAAAACGCTTACGATTTTACGATTACAGTTTTTGAAAAATAACACAGGGAGAAAGGAATGCAAAGAAGTATTTTCGGTGTATTCACGGCTCTACTAGCAGTTATCTGTTTTTTGTGTGCTCTCCCAGCACTTCGAAAAAAACGCTATGGATTGGCTGCACTTTTGTTTTTGAATGCATTTACTAACGTTGTAAATACCATTCATGCCGTGTATGGTACCTTGTTTTAATTAATATATATATAGAAAGAATAGAGTTAGAGAGAACAAAAAATGGTTGGAAATCGAACAAATGATGTAAAAGTATATTGCTCATTTTGTGGAAAAAGCCAAGAGGAAGTTAAAAAAATTATTGCTGGAAACAATGTTTTTATCTGTAATGAATGTGTGGCTTTATCCCAAGAGATTATTAAAGAGGAGTTAGCAGAAGAAGTTCTTGCAGATTTGGCTGAAGTTCCAAAACCAAAAGAATTATTAGCTACTCTTGATGAATATGTTGTCGGTCAAGAACGCGCAAAACGTGCCCTCGCAGTGGCTGTCTACAACCACTACAAACGTGTTTCTTTTGCCGAAAGTCGTGATGAAGAAGATGTTGAATTGCAAAAATCTAACATCTTATTAATCGGACCAACTGGTTCAGGGAAAACTTTCCTTGCTCAAACATTAGCCAAAAGCTTGAATGTTCCATTTGCGATTGCTGATGCGACATCATTGACAGAGGCTGGTTATGTTGGTGAAGATGTTGAAAACATCCTTTTGAAATTAATTCAGGCAGCTGACTTCAATATTGAACGCGCAGAACGTGGTATTATTTACGTTGATGAAATTGATAAAATTGCCAAAAAAGGTGAGAATGTTTCAATCACTCGTGATGTTTCAGGTGAAGGGGTTCAACAAGCTCTTCTTAAAATTATTGAAGGAACAATTGCAAGTGTTCCACCACAAGGTGGTCGTAAACACCCTAACCAAGAAATGATTCAAATCAATACTAAGAACATTCTTTTCATCGTTGGTGGTGCTTTTGATGGTATCGAAGACATTGTCAAACAACGTCTTGGTGAAAAAGTTATTGGTTTTGGACAAAATAACCGTAAGATTGATGAAGGTGCTTCTTATATGCAAGAAATCATCTCAGAAGATATTCAAAAATTCGGTTTGATTCCAGAATTTATCGGACGTTTACCTGTTGTAGCAGCACTTGAACAATTGACTACAGATGATTTGGTACGTATCTTGACTGAACCTCGTAACGCTTTGGTGAAACAATATCAAACCTTATTGTCTTATGATGGTGTTGAATTGGAATTTGATGAAGATGCCCTTCAAGCTATTGCTAATAAGGCTATCGAACGTAAGACAGGTGCACGTGGACTTCGTTCAATCATTGAAGAAACAATGATGGATATTATGTTTGAAATTCCAAGTCGTGAAGAAGTCACTAAAGTCCGCATCACAAAAGATGCTGTTGAAGGCAAAGATAAACCCATTATAGAGATTGCCTAAGGAGAAGAGAATGACTGAGTATTTAAATACCCATAATGCCTCACTTCTGTTAAGTGCAGCTAATAAAACACATTATCCGCAAGATGATCTGCCAGAGATTGCTTTGGCTGGTCGTTCTAATGTTGGAAAATCTAGTTTTATCAACACGCTGTTAGGACGTAAGAATTTGGCTCGTACTTCTAGTAAGCCTGGTAAAACACAATTATTGAATTTCTACAATATTGATGATAAATTGCGATTTGTCGATGTTCCAGGTTATGGTTACGCTAAAGTATCGAAGGCTGAGCGTGCTAAATGGGGTAAAATGATTGAAGAATACCTTGTTAGCCGTGATAACTTACGTGCGGTTGTTAGTTTGGTTGATTTTCGTCATGACCCAAGTGCTGATGATATTCAGATGTATGAATTTTTGAAGTACTATGAAATTCCAGTTATCGTGGTAGCAACAAAAGCTGATAAAATCCCACGTGGTAAATGGAATAAGCACGAGTCAGCTATTAAGAAAAAATTGAATTTTGATAAATCTGATAAATTTATTGTCTTTTCATCAGTTGACCGTACTGGTTTAGATGAATCATGGGACAGTATTTTGGAAGAATTGTAATAATGAAAGTTTGAATGAAAAATTCAGGCTTTTTTTCATTGTTATAGTTTTTAACTAATGGATTGATAGTTAAACACTATTATCATTTCTTAAAATCTTGTGATATGATAGATATATTACAGATTGAGAGGCGTATATGGAAAATCATAATTTTGAAAATGAAGGCCAATTTCAGCGTAAGATGACGAGCAGGCATTTGTTTATGTTGTCTTTGGGTGGGGTTATTGGGACAGGCTTATTTTTAAGTTCTGGTTACACGATTGCTCAGGCAGGTCCTTTAGGAGCTGTTTTATCTTATCTGGTTGGCGCGGTTGTTGTGTATTTGGTGATGCTATCCTTAGGTGAATTAGCAGTTGCTATGCCAGTTACAGGGTCATTTCATACCTATGCTACAAAATTCATCAGTCCTGGTACTGGATTTACAGTGGCATGGTTATACTGGATTTGTTGGACGGTTGCGCTCGGAACAGAATTCTTAGGAGCGGCAATGCTGATGGGACGATGGTTTCCAGATGTGCCAACTTGGATTTTTGCGACATTTTTCGCCTTGGTTATCTTTGCCATTAATGCACTAAGTGTGCGAAGTTTTGCGGAAGCTGAGTCATTTTTTGCTTCGATTAAAGTTATTGCAATCATCATTTTTATCATCTTAGGACTTGGTGCTATGTTTGGGTTGGTTAGTTTTGATGGGCAACATCAGGCTATTTTATTTACCAATTTAACTGCTAATGGTGCCTTTCCTAAGGGACTTGCTGCGGTAGTTTCAGTAATGTTAGCTGTTAACTATGCTTTTTCTGGGACAGAATTGATTGGGATTGCCGCTGGTGAAACTGATAATCCTAAAGAGGCTGTGCCAAAAGCAATTAAGACAACTATTGGACGCTTAGTGATTTTCTTTGTTTTGACTATTGTTGTCTTGGCTTCGCTTTTACCGATGAAGGAAGCAGGTGTTTCAACTGCACCATTTGTTGATGTTTTTGACAAGATGGGAATTCCTTTTGCAGCTGATTTGATGAATTTTGTCATCTTAACAGCGATTCTGTCAGCTGGCAATTCAGGACTTTATGCATCAAGTCGTATGTTATGGTCACTGGCAAATGAAGGCATGCTTTCTCAGAAAGTTGTCAAAATCAATGAACACGGAGTTCCGATGCGTGCGCTATTGTTATCGATGGTTGGAGCAGTGCTTGCTTTGTTTTCTAGCATTTATGCCGCTGACACGGTTTACCTTGCATTGGTATCAATTGCTGGGTTTGCTGTGGTAGTTGTTTGGTTATCAATTCCATTAGCGCAGATTAATTTCCGAAAACTCTTTTTGGAAAATCATTCTTTGGATGAATTATCGTATAAAACGCCATTTACACCAGTTTTGCCTTACGTTACAATTATTCTATTATTGATTTCTATTGTCGGAATCGCTTGGGATGCTTCACAGCGAGCTGGCTTGTATTTTGGAATTCCGTTTATTGTGTTATGCTATTTGTATCATTATTTACGTTTTAAAAAATGGTAGGAAAGATCTTATGGGAAAATTTAAAGAAATACTAGTGTCAAATGATTATATAATTTTGGATGGGGCGCTAGGTACTGAGTTAGAAAATCGCGGATATGACGTTTCTGGAAAACTATGGTCAGCAAAATACTTACTTGAAAATCCTAAAGTTATCCAAGACTTGCACGAAGATTACTTGCGCGCAGGCGCTGATATTGTAACAACATCAAGTTATCAGGCAACTGTTCAAGGGCTTGAAGATCATGGCTTATCTGAAGTAGAAGCACTTAAGACGATTGCTTTGACAGTCGACTTAGCTAAAAATGCTCGTGATAACTTTTGGCAAAGTTTATCTGATGATGAGAAAGCAAAGCGTCACTATCCCTTGATTGCAGGTGATGTTGGTCCGTATGCTGCTTATTTAGCAGATGGTTCTGAATATACTGGAGATTATCAGTTGTCTAAGGAAGCTTTCAAAGATTTTCATCGTTCACGTATTAAAGCTTTACTCCTGGCTGGTAGTGACTTTTTAGCTATCGAAACAATTCCAAATGTAGTTGAAGCGCAAGCATTGATTGAATTGTTAGCAGATGAATTCCCTGATACGGAAGCTTACATGTCCTTTACGGCACAAGATAGTCAGAAGATTTCCGATGGAACGCCAATGACTGAGGTTGCAAAACTCTGCGACAGCAGCAAACAAATTCTTGCTTTTGGGATTAATTGTAGCCGACCAGCGATTATTTCAGATTTGTTGAAAGCTAGTCGTACAATTTCTCAAAAACCTTTAGTAACTTATCCAAATTCTGGAGAAATCTATGACGGGGCAACACAGACTTGGAAATCATTACCAGACAATTCACATACCTTGTGTGAAAATAGTCAAGTTTGGCACCAACTAGGTGCAAAAGTTGTTGGTGGTTGCTGTCGAACAAGACCTGAAGATATTAAATTATTAGCCACAAAATTGAAATAAAAAGAGGCTGGGACAAAAATGTCCAGTCTCTTTTATTTATTAGATATTTGTTTTTTGAAGACGGTAGCGAATAACTACACTTGTGTAATGATAAATGATAGTAGCTAATATGAGCGATACTATCCAGATAGTTCTTACTTGAATGAAATGGTGGACAATCGCGACAAAAATGGCACCGATGATAAAGCTAACAACAACCAAAGAATAGTTGACTGCTTGACGTTTCATCTTAGCTGTTTTTTCTTCAACCGTTAGATAATTGTGCCATGCTGTGATCATTTTTCGGTAGTTCCCAGAAGTCATCAAAATTGAGTAAGCATGTGATTCAATTTGACTACCAGAGAATGTCAAGGTTAGTAAGCCGGTACCCAATGCCAAAAGGATTACCCATAGCAAACGATTTTCAGGTAATAGTGGCAAAGCGATGGTTACAACTAAAAGCGGTAAAATAGCATAGGCACGCCAAAATGCTGTTTTTGCTTTAGCACGTACACGTAATCCGAACATAAATCCAAGTGAAAAGAACAAAACTGAATAGAAACGGATGAGTGTTTGATGAAGTGAACTATGACCGATATCAGCGATAAGAAAAAGAATATTTCCGGTTTGAGTGGCAACTAGCGTATCAAATTGAATCTGACAATAGACATCTAGGACTCCACCTAAAAATCCGAGTAAGACTGCTTCAAAACGACTGTTCTGAGGCATGTATTCTAAATCATTCACACCATGTCCTTCTTTCTAATAGAGTCAACAGACTTATTGTAACATTTTATATGATAAGGTACTAGGGGATTTTTAGAAAAATCTTGTTAAAACCATATGAGAATATAATATAATAGAAAATAGCCCAACCTAAGGAAATTAGGTTGGGCTATTAGGAGATTAGGAGTGCTTAGAAAAGTTGGAATTGCCACTACATGGCTTATTTTTCGCTGATAACAAGTTCTCCGTCAACCATATCAGCTTTAAGGTGTTTAACATCTGTGTGATCAAGGTAGAAATCAGTGATTTTATCACGAATTTCTTGTTCGATAACACGGCGGAGTGGTCGAACACCCATGGCTTCATCGTAACCTTCTTCGATAAGGTGTTTTTTAGCATCATCGCTAACGACTAGATCAATACCTTTCTTAGCGATAGTCTTGCTGACTTCTGCCAACATCAAGTCAACAATGTCATTCAAATCTTCCTTAGTTAAGTGAGAGAATTCGATAATACCATTGAAACGGTTAAGAAATTCAGGACGGAAGTAAGGGGCGATACGATCCATAATCTTCATGTCTTTATCTTCTTGACCAGTCAAAGCTTCATTACCAAATCCAGCATTTGAAGTAGCAATGATAACAGTGTTTTTGAAGTTAATTGTGTTACCTTGACCATCTGTCAAACGACCATCATCCAAAACTTGAAGCAGAAGTGTGATAACTTGTGGGTCCGCTTTTTCAATTTCGTCAAGAAGGACGATTGAGTAAGGATTACGACGAACACGTTCTGTAAGAGTGTTGTTGTTGTCATCATAACCAACGTAACCAGCAGTAGTACCGATTAATTTTGAAACTGCAGTACGATCTGAGTATTCAGACATATCAAGACGAATGATAGCATCTTTTGAACCAAACATATCAAGAGCTAATTGTTTAGCAAGTTCAGTTTTACCAACACCAGTAGGTCCTACAAAGAGGAAGCTACCAATTGGTCGGTTACCTTCGTCAAAACCAGCACGGTTACGGCGAATAGCACGAGCAACAGCATCTACAGCTTCGTCTTGACCAATGACTTTACCTTTCAAACGACTAGCCAATTCTTTCAAACGTTCGATGTCACTTGCGCCCATGTTTGAAACAGGCACACCAGTTAGACGTTCAACGGATTCAGCAACGTCATTAACGGTAGCAGTAACTTTCTTGTCTTCAGTGTGATTATCGATTTGTTTTTGCAATTCTTCGATACGCACTTTGGCATTAAGAGCTGCTTCGTAATCTTCTTTAGCGGCAGCGGCTTCTTGTTTTTCTTTTTGTTCTGCGATTTCTTTTTCCAAAGATTTCACATCAGTAACAGGATGTTGTGCAGCTAGGTGAGCGGCAGTCATATCGATTAAGTCAATTGCTTTATCTGGTAAACTACGTTGTGGAATGTATTGAATTGAGAAATCAACAGCTGCTTTCAAAACGTTATCAGGAAGAATAACATTGTGGTGTTTTTCGTACAAGTCACGAATACCCATCAAGATGTTAAAGCTGTCTTGAGCAGAAGGAGCGTTAACTTTAACTTCGTTGAAACGACGTGCAAGTGCAGCATTTTTCAAAATGGTATTGCGGTATTCATCTTGTGTAGTTGCACCAATAACAGTCAATTCACCTCGAGAAAGGGCTGGTTTAAGAATATCAGCCAAACCTTTTGAACCAGAGTCGCCACCAGTTGAACCAGCTCCAAGAATTTGATGAATTTCATCAAAGAAGAGGATGATATTACCAGCGTCTTTGACTTCTTTAATCATGTTTTGGATGTTTTCTTCGAAAGCACCACGGTATTGTGTACCAGCTTCAAGGCCTGAAATATCAATTGAGATGATTTCTTTGTTCTTGATAGCAGCAGGCACGTCACCGTTAACAATAGCTTGCGCTAATCCTTCAACGACAGCTGTTTTACCAACACCAGCATCCCCGACTAGAACTGGGTTGTTCTTTGTACGACGAGACAAGATTTCAGCAGTCTCTTGAATTTCTTTATTACGTCCAATAACAGGATCAAGTTCGTTATTACGAGCACGTTCAGTCAAGTTAGTTCCTAATTTTGCCAAGATGCCATCTTCTTTAGGAGCTGAAGCTGGAGTACCTTCTTGGTATTCAGGATTTCCAGGAAGTTTACCTGTTTGACGGTATTGAGCGAACTCTTCAGGAGTCACTTCGCGCCCATTGATAAGGTAGCGTTTGTTTTCTGAATTATAGCCTCCCATGTTTCCCATTAGTTGATTGAAGATATCATCCATGCTTCCAAAAGGATCTCTTCCGTAAAATTGATTGTTTGCCATATGTTATTACCTCTTTTCATTTTTAAGATTATTCCAAATGATATTATTGTACGATTTGGAAGATTGAAGGTAGTTTCTCTTTAGTCTTTACATATCGGAGTAGAGAGGTCGTATTTAAAGAGAACTATCAATTGTTCCTATCAATCACCTTCTGAGGATATAATACACCTTTGGTCAGTAAAAGTCAAAGATTTATGCGCAAAAAATCTGACTTTTTTAATTAGTAAGCGTTTGATATTTTTTATAATGATACTATAGCATGATTGTAAGAGGATGGGTTGAAATAAACAAAAGTATTTTGCTCCTGTTAATTAATAGTAGAAAATCTTAAAAATAAAAAAATTAATAAAAAATAATCAAAAAGTGTTGACACCTTCTAGAATCTAAGTTATAATGATTAAGGTTTTGTAATGAAACTGACCTAAGACAGCAGGGGAGCCGTGCTCGTAATATTCCTGCCGAGGCACAAAACGTAATGATGAAATAACGTATTTGTACTTTCGTGTCTAGGTTTAGGTGCGAATTTTTTTTGTACCTAGCCCAAAAATAATAACGGAGGTAAAACTAATGAGTGAAGCAATTATTGCTAAAAAAGCTGAACAAGTTGATGCTGTTGCTGAAAAAATGAAAGCTGCTGCATCTATCGTTGTTGTTGATTCACGTGGTCTTACAGTTGAACAAGATACAGTTCTTCGTCGTAATCTTCGCGAAAACGGTGTTGAATTTAAAGTTATCAAAAATTCAATCTTGACTCGTGCAGCTGAAAAAGCAGGTCTTGACGGAATGAAAGATCTTTTCGTAGGACCATCTGCAGTAGCATTTTCTAACGAAGATGTTGTTGCACCAGCAAAAATTCTTAGTGACTTTGCTAAAGATGCTGAAGCACTTGAAATCAAAGGTGGGGCAATCGAAGGCGCTGTATCTTCAAAAGAAGAAATCGCTGCTCTTGCATCATTGCCAAACCGCGAAGGACTTCTTTCTATGCTCCTTTCTGTACTTCAAGCGCCAGTTCGCAACGTTGCACTTGCTGTCAAAGCAGTTGCAGACAACAAAGAAGACGACGCTGCTTAATGCGTATGGTAGCCTAAGGCTACAAACAATTATCTAATAAAACATTAATATTTTTGGAGGAATCTACAATGGCATTGAACATTGAAAACATTATTGCTGAAATTAAAGAAGCTTCAATCCTTGAATTGAACGATCTTGTAAAAGCTATCGAAGAAGAATTTGGTGTAACTGCAGCTGCTCCTGTAGCTGTAGCTGCTGCTGGTGCTGCAGACGCTGGTGCTGCTAAAGACTCATTTGACGTTGAATTGACTTCAGCTGGTGACAAAAAAGTTGCTGTTATCAAAGCTGTACGTGAAGTTACAGGTCTTGGTCTTAAAGAAGCTAAAGCTCTTGTTGATGGTGCACCTGCTAACGTTAAAGAAGGCGTTGCTACAGCAGAAGCTGAAGAAATCAAAGCTAAACTTGAAGAAGCTGGAGCTTCAATCACTCTTAAATAATAGAGTAACTACTCAAGTAGCTTAATAAAACAGAACCACTAGTCAATTGACTGGTGGTTTTTTGTTGACAATTGTGAAGTGGAAGACTAAAATTTGAGTAACAGTACTTGCTAGGAGAAGTCAGATGAAGAGATTCTCGTTGTATGTTAGGTTGCTATATGGTGTTATATTTCTAGTAACTATCGCCTTTGTTCTACTTTCACCAGAAGAAGATGCACTTCATTTTAATAGTGGTTTAATGGTTGGTAAAGAAAGTAGGATTAAATTTTTTATTTATCCATTTCTTACTTTTATCCTTGGAGAGGCAGGGATTTTTTGGTCAAAATGGTATCGTAAAAAGACTAATCTGAGAAGTTATCCCATACTTTTAGCAAGTGAAATCAAATTCATTCAGATCATATCATTGATCGTGTTGATTTTCATTTTAGTCATGCTACATCAAGTGTTTTAATATTACTAAAAAAGATAAGAACTCTGAAATTATCAGAGTTCTTGTTTTTCGATTTGTGGATTTAGATCAAAGAATTTAGCTAATTTAATAATGAGTTGTTTAACATCTTGGGTAATTTCTTCAGGTTTCTCAGGATTTTCTTTTTTAAGCCAAGTTCTGAGAATATTATAATAACCTCCAGCGATAAATTCAACTGCATAGTTGATTTTTGCGACATCATCATTATAAGCAAACCAAGGTAAAGTAATACTATCAAATATTTTTCTGGTTCGGCTATCAAATTTTTGAAAGAAAAGATCAAAATGTTGGTGCTTGATTAATATTGATAAGACTTTGCGTTTACGATACCAGAATTCTAGTGAGCCAGCAAGCATTTCATCAAAAATATCAGATTGGGCGAAGTTTTGCCGTTCTTTTAAATACTCATTAATCACTTTTTCAAAATAGTAATTTAAGAGTTCTTGTTTATTGGCAAAGTGACGATAAAAGGTTCTTCTTGAAACTTGGGAGATTTCGAGAATGTCTTTAATTTTGATTTCTTCGAACTTCTTATCTTTCATCAGGCAGATGAGGGCGTAAAACAATCTGTCTTTTGTATTTTTAATTTGTTTAACTTTACCACATACCATAATATAATCCTTTCTTTTTGAGCAAAAATGGGAAATGGATCTGAGTATTAGTTAAGGTTATTATAGCACTCTCTTGTTAAAGTCTGGGAAAAGAACTTAACTCTAAAACGTTTTCTAAAAATGTAAACGTATTAAATGTTGAGGATAGCTCTTTCAATTAGAATGTAAAGACTTATTGAAAAATCATTGGTGATATAGACAGCGTCTTAAAATTGTGTTATGATATGACGAGTCAAAGGGAGAGTAAGTTATGCAGCAAAGTAAGAAATTATTTCCAGTTATGTCATTGGTTTATCTGGTAATTTATTTAGTTGCCATTATTTATAACATTGAGCACCATCAGAAACTTTTTGTCTATCTGTGGTCAGCTTTGTTTTTAGGAAATTTAGCTTATATCATTTATAGTTTAATCAAAATGTTTCGAAAAACAAATCATTAATGAAAAATTGACTAAAAAGAGCCTTACTGAGGCTCTTTTTTATTGGTTGATACTTGCCATAAGGCTATCTGCTGTTGTTTCTGGTAAAATTCGAATGCGATCTAATGATAGTAAACCGTCATTTTTATCAGCAATTCCTTCATTTGTTGTAATACCAAGCTTATAGTTGAGTTCACCAGCGAGTTGAAGAGTGGTATCAGAATAACGTCCTGCAGGATAGGCGATTGTTATGGTATCTTGTGATAAGTTGTTATCAAGGTAGCTTTTGGCATCGGACATTTCTGTTTTTTGAGTATTGTCATCACTAGCAGATAAGTCTGGGTGGGTTGAAGTATGACTTTGGAAAGACATCCCTTGTCCTTTCATTTCAAGCATCTGGTCGAGACTTAAGTTAGCAGAATTTCCGACAGTACTTGTGATAACGTTATTAGTTGCTTTGGCTTTATATTTTTTTAAAATGGGGTAAGCATTGTCATAGAAATCCCATAAACTGTCATCAAAAGTTAACCAAATGATTTTAGGATTTCCGTTTGGAAGAACATTTTCTGTTAGAACTTTATAAGCTTCTTCAGGAGTTAAAAAATAGTATCCTTCGTCAGAAACTCGCTTGATGTGGCTTTCAAAGGTTGTCGGATCTACGATAAGGTTAGCGTTTGAAGCTTCCTCGGGAGCCATGACGTGAATGGCGTGATACATTAGAATTGGAAGAGAAACGTCAGAATCTTGCTGAACCCAGTTAACTTCGCTATTATTGTCATTAGCTTGATTTACTGAAGTTTGCTCGGTAGAAGGAGTGGTTGACGTTTGTTGATCTGATTTTTTTGAGATTTGTTCAGTTTTTTCTGCTGATAGAATCGAATGACTCTCTTTTAGTGTGAAAAAGAGTATGGCGCCAGCTATGATACAGGCTAAAAATAGAATAATATTGACGAGTAAGAGTGATTTTTTACTTTTTTTCTCGTGTTTGTGTCGTTTTTTCATGAAAATCTCCCCTGAAACAAAATCTGTTTCTATTGTACTGTTTTTTTAGTACAAAAGAAAGAATTTACCTTAAATTAGGGAAAGATTTTTAGACTTCGTTATTTTTCTGTAAATTCTGAATAATTTTATGGTATAATGTAGAAAATGTTTTTATTTTAGGAAGTGCTGGTTGTAAAAATCACTTTTCCGTTCGAAAATTACTTACTAAGGAGAATAAAATGTCAATAAAAATTGCTTTGCTCGGTTTTGGTACAGTTGCTAGTGGTGTTCCTTTCCTTTTGAAAGAAAATCATTCAAAAATTACTGAAGCAGCTCACGACACCATTGAAATCGCTAAGGTTCTTGTCAAAGACGATGAAGAAAAAAATCGTTTGTTGGCTGCCGGAAATGATTATAATTTTGTTACAAACGTTGATGAGATTTTAAGTGATGATAGCATTGACATTGTTATTGAATTGATGGGACGTATTGAACCAGCTCGTACTTTTATTACTAAGGCTCTAGAAGCTGGTAAAAATGTTGTTTCTGCAAACAAAGATTTGATTGCTACACATGGTAAAGAATTGATTGCTCTTGCAAAAGACAAGGGTGTAGCTTTCTACTATGAAGCTGCTGTAGCGGGTGGTATTCCAATTCTACGTACTCTTGCTAACTCACTTACTTCAGATAAAGTGACTCGTATTTTGGGAGTTCTTAACGGAACATCTAACTTTATGATGACTAAAATGGTTGATGAAGGTTGGACTTACGAAGATGCGCTTAAAACAGCTCAAGAGCTTGGTTATGCTGAAAGTGACCCAACAAATGACGTCGAAGGTATCGATGCTGCCTATAAAGCTGTCATTTTAAGTCAATTTGGTTTTGGAATGACGATTGATTTTGATGATGTCGCGCATAAGGGAATCACAACGATCACACCAGATGACGTTGCTGTCGCTCAAGAACTTGGCTATGTCATCAAATTGGTCGGAGATGTGCGTGAAGTTGAATCAGGTATCTCAGCAGAAGTTTCACCAACTTTCTTGCCAAAAGCACATCCGCTTGCTAGTGTCAACGATGTTATGAATGCTGTCTTTGTGGAGTCAATTGGTATCGGGGAATCAATGTATTATGGACCTGGTGCTGGTCAAAAACCAACAGCAACGTCTGTAACTGCTGATATTATCCGTATCTGTCGTCGTATTAAAGACGGTAATGTTGGGAAACCATTTAACGAATTTGTTCGTGAAACAACATTGGCAAATCCTGCAGATGTGAAGAGCCATTATTACTTTGCGATTAATACCCCTGATAAAAAAGGTCAATTGCTTCGTTTGGCTGAAATCTTCAATTCAGAAAATATTTCATTTGAACAAGTGCTTCAACAAAAAGCAAACGGAACTCGCGCTCGTGTTGTTATCATCACTCATTCAATGAGTAAGACACAATTGGCTGCCGTTACTGAGAAATTGGAAGCTGAAGAAGATTTCAAAGTGTTGAACACACTTAAAGTATTAGGTGAATAAGCAGTTAAAAAGTGAAAGGAAGCTCGTTTGAGCATTAATAGTGATATGAAAATTACAGTACCAGCAACCTCTGCTAATGTTGGACCAGGTTTTGACTCTGTCGGTGTTGCGGTTTCTAAGTACTTGACTATCGAGGTTTTAGAGCCTGCTGACCATTGGGAAGTTTTGCATGATTTAGGTGATGTTCCAAGTGATGGTACAAATCTTTTGATTACAACAGCTTTGCAAGTGAAATCTGATTTAAAACCTCATCGTATAAAGATGGTATCTGATATTCCTTTAGCTCGTGGTTTGGGATCATCCTCATCTGTTATTGTTGCAGGAATTGAGTTAGCCAATCAATTGGCTGGCTTGAACCTGTCTGATGATGAAAAATTGACACTTGCAACTAAAATTGAAGGGCATCCAGATAACGTAGCGCCAGCTATTTTTGGTAATCTAGTGGTGTCATCATACGTTGACGGAAAAGTAAATAGCACAGTGGCTACTTTCCCAGAAGCATCATTTGTTGCTTTTATCCCAAACTATGAATTAAAAACAAGCGATAGCCGTAATGTTTTACCTGTTCAATTTTCTTACAAAGAAGCAGTAGCAGCCTCTTCAATTGCTAATGTTGCTATTGCGGCGCTTTTGACAGGTGATTTGGAAAAAGCTGGGAAAGCTATTGAAGCAGATCTTTTCCATGAACGTTTCCGTCAAAAATTAGTTAAAGAATTTGCTCAGATTAAAGAAAAAGCGCATCAAGTTGGAGCTTATGCAACATATCTTTCAGGAGCCGGACCAACTGTTATGGTGTTAGCACCAAAAAATCAAGAAAGCAATGTTTTAAAGGCTATTCAATCACTTCATTTAAATGGTGAAGTTGTTGCTTTACATGTAGATACTAAAGGAGTATTTGTTGAAAAAGACTAATTTAGGTTTTCTACTTGGTTTAGTAACCTACATTTTGTGGGGATTTTTATCTCTTTATTGGAAATTACTTTCAGGTGTTAGTTCATATAACACCTTTTCTTATCGTATCATTTTTACGGTGCTTACCATGCTAGTTTACATGGTTCTATCACGTAATCAGAGACGTTACCAGATTGAAATTCGGGAATTAGTATCTGATAAAAAGAAGCTATTTATGATGGTTTTAGCTAGCTTTTTGATTGCCATTAACTGGCTCACCTATATTTATGCGGTAGCTCATGGCCAGGCGACACAAGCAAGTTTTGGATATTACATTATGCCTCTTGTTTCAATTCTGCTTGCTCTTATTTTCTTACATGAGCGTTTGAGCCCATGGATGAGCTTAGCTATTATCATTGCTGGAATTGGTGTTGGTGTTTTAGCTGTTGATACTGGTCAAATCCCGCTTATATCAGTTCTTCTAGCGTTATCTTTTGGCTTATATGGATTGGTCAAGAAAAATGTTCGTCTTTCAAGTGATGTAGCAATGTTGGTTGAAAGTAGTTTAGTTGCTCCGTTTGTTTTGGTCTATTTGCTAGCTTTTAGTAAAGAAAGTATGCTAGATTACTCGTGCTTTGAAAACATCTTACTAATACTTTCTGGCGTGGTAACAGCTGTTCCTTTGCTGTTATTTGCCGAAGCTGTTAAACGGGCACCGTTAAACATTATTGGGTTCATTCAATACATTAATCCAACCATTCAATTGATTATTGCAGTTCTCATTTTTAAGGAGACAGTAGCTTCAGGACAGCTCAAAGGTTTTGTCTTTATCTGGATAGCCATTGTTGTTTTTGTTCTTGGACAATTAATTGTCATGCGAAAAAATAAGTAGTTTGGAGCTAATATGCACAAAAAGACTGTTGTTGATTTTAAGGAACTAAGTCAGCGTTTGATTTTCGAGAAACCTTTAGCAGAGCTAGCAACAAAATCAGTAGCTGATGTTAAGAAAATCTTAAAAGCAGTAGAAGATTATCAAAAACAAGGTTACTATGTTGTTGGTTATCTAAGTTATGAGGCTGGAAAAGCCTTTGATGAAAAGTTTACACTCAAATCGCAGCCTCTTTCTGGTGAGTATCTTGCTTATTTTACGGTCCATCAGGCTGCCAAAAAAGAAGCTTTTCCCAATCAATCACAGAAATCCGTCTTTTTGCCAAAACATTGGCAGTCAAAAACAAGTAAGGAAACTTATGAAAAAGCAATTCAAAGGATTAAAGAAGAAATCAGGCAGGGAAATACCTATCAAGTAAACTATACTTTGCAATTAACGAGTCAATTAGAGGGTGATGCTTTTGAGTTATATAATCATTTAGTGGTTGAACAAGAAGCAGCTTATAATTGTTATATTGAACACGATGATTTTGCCATTTTGTCTGTTAGTCCTGAGTTATTTTTTAAGAAAAAGGGTCAACAGTTAGTGACACGTCCGATGAAAGGAACAGTTGCCCGTGGCAACACTGACAAGCAAGACTTGGCTAACAAAGAATGGCTAGCACATGATAGTAAAAATCGTGCTGAAAACATGATGATTGTTGATTTGTTACGCAATGATATGGGACGTATTTCAGAAATTGGTAGTGTTCAGGTTACCAAACTTTGTGATGTTGAGCAATATTCAACAGTTTGGCAAATGACCTCAACTATAGAAAGCCAGTTACAGACCGATAAAACTCTCTTAGATGTTTTTTCTGCTCTTTTTCCTTGTGGTTCAATCACAGGCGCTCCGAAAATTGCTACCATGTCGATTATCAACCAGCTAGAGCCCCATCCTCGTGGTGTTTACTGTGGAGCAATCGGAATTTGTCTACCCAATGATGATGCTATTTTCAACGTTGGCATTCGAACAATTCAAAAACAAGGTAACCATGCGATTTATGGTGCTGGTGGCGGCATTACTTGGGGTAGTAATTGGGAAGATGAATTTAAAGAAACATGTGACAAATCGGCTGTTTTATATCGTAATCAACCTAAATTTGAACTAATTACTACTGCAAAAGTATCTGCTAAACAAGTCATTTATTTAGAGGAGCATATCAAGCGTTTGAAAGAGTCGGCAAGGTATTTTGCTTACCCATTTTCAGAAAAGATATTTTATGCCAACTTGTCAAGTCAGCTTAAAAACCTAGATGATTGTGATTATCGTATGAGACTGTCGCTGAATCGTAAGGGAATATTTAAGTTTGAAACTGTGAAACTTCAAGCACTGTCACAATCATATTTGCAAGCTAGGCTTGTTAAGCGTAATGAGTCGATTGAAACGCCATTTACCTATTTTAAGACGTCTTATCGTCCTCATCTTCCAAGTAGTGAAAATGAGAGTATTTATATTTCAGAAAATGGTTATCTTCAAGAGACAAGTATTGGCAATCTAATTTTAGAAATAGACGGTAAATGGTACACACCACCAGTTGACGTTGGTATTTTAAATGGTATTTGTCGTCAACGTCTTATAAAAGAAGGACGTGTTGTTGAGCGTTATTTGACAGAAGCTGATTTAGCAAGAGCCAGTCATCTATATGCTTGTAACAGTGTTCGTGGTGTTTATGAAATTACTGTCATTTAAATAGCAAGTAGCTCTGTCTAAAATCATTAGATTGAGCTTGCTTGTGCTATAATAGAAGTGTTATTGTATTTTTATAAGAGAAAGGTATATGCGCTAAAAGCTTATCATTGAAAGATTTAGAGGTAAATGTCTCAATCTTATTTTTAATGTCAACAACTTTTGGTCATAGTAGGACATTCATCAAATGAATTATCAAGAAGCTTTAGATTGGATTCATGGCAAGTTAAAATTTGGTATTAAGCCTGGATTAGAGCGAATGGCTTGGATGCTAGAAGAACTTGGTAATCCTCAAGAGAAGCTTGCCGCTGTTCATGTTGTCGGGACAAATGGTAAAGGATCAGTTACTAGCTATTTGCAACATATTTTTTCACTAGCTGGCTATGAAGTTGGGACATTTACGTCACCTTATATTGTCGATTTTCGTGAACGTATCAGCTTAAATGGGCAAATGATTTCAGAAAAAGATTTTCTTGAATTGGTTGAACGTGTTCGTCCAGTTGTGGAACGATTGTCCGTTGAAACTAATTTGGAACCTGCAACAGAGTTTGAAGTTATTACTGTCTTAATGTTTGAATATTTCGGTCACATGCATCCAGTAGACATTGCGATTATTGAGGCTGGAATGGGTGGCCTTTATGACTCAACAAATGTGTTTAAGGCTTTAGCGGTTCTTTGTCCATCAATTGGTTTAGATCATCAGAATGTTTTAGGGGAATCTTATGCGGAAATCGCTGCGCAAAAAGTTGGAGTTTTAAAAGAAAAAGTACCATTTATTTTTGCGACAAATCGTGCAGATGTTCGTCAAGTCTTTGCTGATAAAGCTAAGTCTTGTCAAAGTCCCCTTTACGAATTTGGTAAAGATTTTTTAGTAAAAGAAAATGAAAACGGTTTTGATTATCTAGGACACGAGACACTTGAACAAGTTGAATTAGCCATGCCAGGAAAACATCAAATTAGTAATGCTAGTCTTGCAATTACAGCAGCATTTATGTTACGTAATCGATATCCAAAAGTGACTAAGGGAATTATCAAAGTTGCTTTAGCTCAAACGCATTGGGTAGGACGTACAGAACTAGTCTTTCCAAATGTCATGATTGACGGGGCTCATAATAATGAAAGTGTTCAAGCTCTTGTTAATGTTATGCAAAAATATAAAGATAAACATTTGCACATCTTATTTGCAGCGATTGATACTAAGCCTATTGATTCAATGCTTGATTTGCTTAGTCAGTTAGCCGATGTAGATGTGACAACTTTTGTTTATCATAATGCATTGCCGTTAGACAAATACCCAAGTCAATACCATAAAGTTGCTAAATGGCAAGATTGGATTGATCAGATTGACTTTGGCAGTCAAGAAGATTTTTATCTTATTACTGGTTCACTTTACTTCATTTCTCAAGTACGTCCTGTACTTTTGTCAAGACAGCAAAATTAAGCTATAATAGAAAAAATAAAAAGATTGGAAAAGAAAATGGCAAATCAAGAAAAACTCGAAGCAGCAGTTTACCAACTTTTAGAAGCTTTAGGAGAAGATCCAAAACGCGAAGGGTTATTAGATACTCCTAAACGTGTTGCAAAAATGTATCAAGAGATGTTTTCAGGCTTAAACGAAGATCCAAAAGACCAATTTACAGCCGTATTTACCGAAAATCATGACGAAGTTGTTCTCGTTAAAGATATTCCGTTTTACTCAATGTGTGAACACCACTTGGTTCCTTTTTATGGAAAAGCTCATGTTGCTTATTTGCCAAGTGATGGTCGTGTAACTGGTCTTAGTAAATTAGCGCGTGCTGTTGAAGTGGCTAGTAAACGTCCTCAGTTGCAAGAACGTTTGACTGAGCAAGTAGCTACAGCTTTGGAAGAAGCGCTTCATCCAAAAGGTATTTTTGTGATGATTGAAGCTGAGCACATGTGTATGACAATGCGCGGTATTAAAAAACCAGGTAGCAAAACAGTGACAACCGTTGCTAAAGGTATTTTTAAAGAAGATCGTGAAGAACGTAAAGAAATTTTATCTTTGATTTTAGGAAAATAGTTAGATAGATTGCTAAGGGGACTGTTATGAAAATTGGTAAACACGATATTGATGGAAAAGCTTGTATCATGGGCGTTTTAAATGTCACTCCAGATTCATTCTCTGATGGTGGGGCTTATACATCAGTTGAAAAAGCTCTTGCTCAAGCTGAAAAAATGATTGCTGAAGGTGCCAAAATCATTGATGTTGGTGGTGAATCGACTCGACCAGGTTATACATTTGTCGAAGTCCAAGAAGAGATTAATCGTGTCGTACCAGTTATCAAAGCATTAAAAGAAAAATTTGATGTTTTAGTCAGTATCGATACTTATAAAACAGAAACAGCTCGTGCAGCCCTAGAAGCTGGTGCTGATATCTTAAACGATGTTTGGGCAGGACTTTACGATGGCCAAATGTTGGCACTAGCAGCAGAAAAGAATGTTCCAATTATCTTGATGCATAATCAGGAAGAAGAAAAGTATAATGACATCACAAAAGAAGTCTGTGACTTTTTAACTGAACGTGCTCAGGCAGCACTAGATGCTGGAGTTGCAAGAGAAAACATTTGGATTGATCCTGGTTTTGGTTTTGCCAAGAATGAATCACAAAATATTGAACTTTTACAAGGTCTAGATGCCGTTTGTCAGCTTGGGTATCCAGTTCTTTTTGGTATTTCACGTAAACGTACCGTTGATTATCTGCTAGGTGGTGGAACTCTTGCAACGGATCGTGATATGGGAACAGCCGCTTTGTCAGCTTGGGCAATTGCTAAGGGATGCCAAATTGTCCGCGTGCACAATGTGGATGTCAATCGCGATATTGTTAAAGTGATTAGTCAACTCGTTTGAAAGGAGTAAGAGAAGAAAGGTAAGTTTGAGAAGATGTCTCAGACTTTCTTCTTTGTTACAACTATATGGATAAAATTCATTTAAATGGTTGCCGTTTTTACGGTTACCATGGTGCTTTTAAAGAAGAGCAGACTTTGGGGCAGATTTTTGTTGTTGATTGCACTTTGTCTGTTGATTTGCAAAAAGCTTCTCAGTCTGATTGTCTTGAAGACACTGTTCATTATGGTTTAGTTTTTGAAGCTATTAAAAAGCAAGTAGAAGAAAACAAATATATTTTGATTGAACGTCTAGCTGGTGCTATTTGCCAAGATATTTTTGATCAATTTCCACTTGTTCAAGCTATTCAACTAAAAATTTCTAAAGAAAATCCACCGATCAATGGTCATTACGATTCTGTCGGAATTGAGTTAGAACGGGAGAGAGCATGACAAGAGTTTATTTGAGTTTAGGCAGTAATATTGGTGATAAAAAAGCATACCTAGATGCCGCTCTTGAGAGACTAAATCAGCTTCCTCAAACCTCAGTTACTATTGTTTCATCTTTTTATGAAACAGATGCTTGGGGTAAGACTGACCAAGATGACTTTTTGAATATCTGTTGTGAATTGGAGACAAGTTTACCTGCACAGCAGTTGCTGTCAGATTGCCAACAAATTGAAAAAGATTTGGACCGTGTTCGTCATGAACATTGGGGACCGCGTACCATTGATATTGATATTCTTTTGTATGGTAACGAGGCTATTAATACAGAGAATCTTAAGGTGCCACATCCTTACATGACAGAGCGCGCTTTTGTTCTTATGCCTTTATATGAGATTGCTCCGTTTCTTAAGATTTGTGGCGAATCTATTACATCTTATTTAAAAACATTAAATCTTGAAGAAGTGCGAAAACTTCAGTCTTAAATATCGTCAAAAGCTGATTTTTTTGTTATAATTAAGGTCGGCTTTATGCCGATTTTTTAGTAGATAATAAAAATCATTTGATCATAAATGAGCTAATAATATTTGTAAAAGTATTGGTTGATTTTAATCAAACGATTATTACAATTTTGATTAATAGTTTTAGAGTTGGAAGAAAATGTTAGAATTTTTAAATGATGAACTAAAAGGGATTGATATTCGTGTTAATGAACCTTTAAAAAAATATACGTACACTAAAGTGGGAGGTCCAGCGGACTATCTCGCTTTTCCACGTAATCGTTATGAATTAATTCGTATTGTTGAATTTGCTAACAAAAATGATATTCCATGGATGATCCTTGGTAATGCTAGTAACATCATTGTTCGCGATGGCGGTATCCGTGGTTTTGTTATCATGTTTGATAAATTAAACACTGTAACCGTGAATGGCTATGTCATTGAAGCAGAAGCTGGTGCTAACTTGGTTGAAACAACACGTATCGCCAAATACCATAGCTTAACAGGTTTTGAGTTTGCTTGTGGTATTCCAGGTAGCGTAGGTGGTGCTGTCTTTATGAATGCTGGTGCTTACGGTGGTGAAATTTCACACGTTTTGGTTTCAGCACAAGTCCTTACCAAAGAAGGTAAAATTAAGACAATTGAAGCACGTGATATGAAATTTGGTTATCGTCATTCAGCTGTTCAAGATAGCGGAGATGTTGTGATTTCAGCGAAATTTGCCCTTAAACCAGGTGATTATGTTTTAATTGAGCAAGAAATGGCTCGCTTAACTCACTTACGTGAATTAAAACAACCTCTTGAATATCCTTCATGTGGTTCAGTGTTCAAACGTCCAGTAGGTCACTTTGCTGGACAATTAATTACAGAAGCTAATTTGAAGGGTCATCGTATTGGTGGCGTTGAAGTTAGTAAGAAACATGCCGGATTTATGGTAAATGTCGCTGACGGTACAGCTCAAAATTATGAAGATTTGATTGCTTACGTTATTGACACTGTTGAGAAAAATTCAGGCGTTCGTTTAGAACGTGAAGTTCGCATTATCGGCGAGAAAAAAGATTAAAGAAGCTCTATGGAGGTTTTATGAGAATTGACTAAACCAATTATTGCATTTAAAAACGTATCAAAAGTATTTGAAGATAACGGTACAGTTGTTTTAAAGGACATTAACTTCGAACTTGAGGAAGGAAAATTTTATACCTTGCTTGGTGCTTCAGGTTCAGGTAAATCAACGATTTTAAATATCATCGCTGGTCTTTTAAAACCAACAACAGGTGATGTTTTCCTTGACGGCGAACGTATTAATGATATTCCTATTAATAAACGTGATGTTCACACCGTTTTTCAAAACTATGCCCTTTTCCCGCACATGAATGTTTTCGAAAATGTCGCTTTTCCTCTAAAATTAAAAAAAGTCGATAAAAAAGAAATCGAACGACGCGTGGGTGAAGCGTTAAAAATGGTACGTTTGGCTGGTTTTGAGAAACGTCCAATTCAGAAGTTATCAGGTGGTCAACGTCAACGTGTTGCGATTGCGCGTGCAATTATCAATGAACCACGTGTTGTCTTATTGGATGAGCCTTTATCAGCTTTGGATTTAAAACTACGTACAGAGATGCAATACGAGCTTCGTGAATTGCAACAACGACTTGGCATTACATTTGTTTTTGTTACACATGATCAAGAAGAAGCGTTAGCAATGTCAGACTGGATTTTTGTCATGAATGATGGTGAAATTGTCCAGTCTGGTACTCCAGTTGATATTTATGATGAGCCAATTAACCATTTTGTAGCAACCTTTATTGGTGAATCTAACATCATTCCAGGTAAAATGATTGAAGATTATTTGGTTGAATTTAATGGTAAACGTTTTGAAGCAGTTGACGGTGGTATGCGACCAAATGAAGCTGTCGAAGTGGTCATTCGTCCAGAAGATTTACAAATTACAATGCCAGAAGAAGGGAAATTGCGTGTTAAAGTTGATACGCAGCTTTTCCGTGGTGTGCACTACGAAATCATTGCACACGATGAACTTGGTAATGAATGGATGATTCATTCAACACGTAAGGCAATTGAGGGTGAAGTAATTGGTCTTGATTTCACGCCTGAAGATATCCATATTATGCGCCTTAATGAAACAGAAGAAGAATTTGACGCTCGTCTTGAAGAATATGTTGAAATGGAAGAACATGAAGATGGTTTGATTCATGCCATCGAGGAGGAGCGCAATGAAGAAAAATAGTTTCTTCTCGATTCCATATATTTTATGGTTGTTACTTTTTGTTATTGCTCCCGTTATTTTGATTTTATGGCAGTCTTTCTTTGACATTCAAGGTCATTTTACTTTGGATAATTACAAGACTTTCTTTAGTTCTTGGACTTATCTTCGAATGAGTTTTAACTCTATTCTTTATGCTGCTATTATTACTTTAGTGACTTTGTTGATTTCTTATCCAACAGCGTATTTTTTGACACAACTAAAGCACAAGCAATTATGGTTGATGCTTGTAGTCTTGCCAACTTGGATTAATCTTTTGTTGAAAGCATATGCGTTTATGGGAATTTTTGGTCAGCAAGGTGGGATTAATGCCTTCCTTTC
Source organism: Streptococcus sp. UBA4344 (assembly GCF_002393675.1). Lineage (NCBI taxonomy): Bacteria > Bacillati > Bacillota > Bacilli > Lactobacillales > Streptococcaceae > Streptococcus > Streptococcus sp. UBA4344. The sequence continues at coordinate 11,476 of NZ_DGTE01000009.1, read as the reverse complement.
ATTTGTTGGTATTGGTCCAAAACAAATCTTGTTTACAGATTTTTCATTTATTTTTGTAGCTTCTTACATTGAAATTCCGTTCATGATTTTACCGATTTTTAATGCACTAGATGACATTGATGATAATCTTATTAATGCTAGTCATGATTTAGGTGGTAATAATTTACAAACATTTACAAAGGTTGTCTTTCCACTGTCTCTAAATGGTGTGCGAAGTGGTGTTCAATCAGTCTTTATTCCTAGTTTGAGCTTGTTCATGTTGACACGCTTGATTGGTGGTAACCGAGTCATTACTCTTGGTACGGCTATTGAACAACACTTCTTAACAACACAAAACTGGGGAATGGGTTCAACCATTGGTGTGATTTTGATCATGGCAATGCTTGTGATTATGTGGATGACTAAGGAGAGACGAAAATGAAAAAATTTGCGAATTTATATTTGACTTTTGTCTTTATCATCCTATATATCCCAATTGCTTATTTGATTTTTTACTCATTTAACCAAGGTGGTGATATGAATGGTTTCACTGGTTTTACCATGGAGCATTATTCAGAGATGTTTGCTGATAATCGTTTGATGCTGATTTTGGTGCAAACTTTCTTTCTAGCCTTTTTGAGTTCGATTATCGCAACAGCAATAGGGATATTTGGAGCAATCTTCATCTATCAGGCGCGTCGTAAACACCAACAATCTATTCTTTCGATGAATAATATTTTGATGGTGGCACCGGATGTTATGATTGGTGCAAGCTTTTTGATTCTCTTTACGCGACTAGCTGATTTGTTCCATTTTAATCTTGGGTTTATGACGGTCTTGCTTAGTCATATTGCTTTTTCAATTCCGATTGTCGTGCTTATGGTTTTGCCACGCCTTAAGGAAATGAATGATGATATGATTAATGCTGCTTATGATCTTGGAGCAACACCATGGCAAATGCTTAAAGAGGTTATGTTACCTTATTTAACCCCTGGTATTATTTCAGGTTTCTTCATGGCATTTACGTATTCACTAGATGATTTTGCTGTAACATTCTTTGTTACTGGGAATGGCTTTTCAACGCTTTCTGTTGAAATCTATTCACGTGCGCGTCGAGGAATTTCCCTTGAAATTAATGCACTTTCAACGATTGTCTTTATCTTTAGTGTCTTGTTGGTAATTGGTTATTACTTTATCTCACAAGATAAGAAGGGAGAACGTGATGCGTAGATTATATTCATTTGTTTTAGGACTCATTGCGGTGACCCTTATCTTATTTGGTGTTTCAGTTTACATGCAAAAGACCTCAAGTTCCTCAAGTCAATCTGATAAATTGGTGATTTACAACTGGGGAGATTACATTGATCCAGAATTGATTACAAAATTCACCAAGGAAACCGGTATTGAAGTGCAGTACGAGACATTTGATTCCAATGAATCAATGTACACTAAAATCAAACAAGGTGGAACAACTTACGATATTACCGTTCCATCTGATTATATGATTGATAAGATGCGCAAAGAAAATCTTCTGATCAAATTGGATAAATCAAAAATTGTTGGTTTAGATAATATTGGTCAAGAATACCTTGGTATGAGTTTTGATAAGAATAATGATTATTCAGTCCCATATTTCTGGGGAACACTCGGTATTGTATACAATGATACCATGGTTGATAAAGCACCGGAACATTGGTCAGATTTGTGGAAGTCAGAATATCAGAATGATATCATGCTTGTCGATGGTGCTCGAGAAGTGATGGGAATTGGACTTGGAACACTTGGTTATAGCTTAAATACCAAATCTATGACTGAACTAAACGCAGCTTCGGCGAAATTAGATGACTTAACACCAAATATCAAAGCTATCGTTGGTGACGAGATGAAAGGCTATATGATAAATAGTGATGCTGCTATAGGTGTTACCTTCTCTGGTGAAGCTAGTGAAATGCTTGATTCAAATAATCATTTGCATTATGTGGTGCCTAGTGAAGGTTCAAATCTTTGGTTTGATAATCTGGTTATTCCAAAAACGGCTAAGCATATTAAAGAAGCTTATGCTTTCATTAACTTCATGTTAAAACCTGAAAATGCTGCACAAAATGCAGAATACATTGGCTATGCTACTCCAAATGATAAGGCTAAAAAGCTTTTACCTGATGAAATCAAGGAAGATAAAGCATTTTATCCTCCAACAGAAACCTTTAAACATTTAGAGGTTTATGATAACCTTGGCCAAAAATGGCTGGGTATTTACAATGATTTGTACTTACAATTTAAGATGTATCGTAAATGATAATAAAAGAGTTTGGAATTTTTCCAAGCTCTTTTTTTGATGAGGTCGAAATCAGCTTAAAGTTTTGATAAAATAGTAGTGAGATATTTTTTTTGAAAAAAGTTTGAAATTATTTTGGTATTTTCAATAGGATTAGTTAGGAGTCTAAAATGGAAAGTTATCGTAGAGAGTACGAATTTTCACTGTCCTCAATTTTAAGCTTCGTATGGCGTGGTGTTATTGTAGGCTGTGTTTCAGGAAGTGTGGTCAGTCTCTTTCGTCTCTTGATTGCTAAAATTTTTGCACAAGTTGTAAAATGTTATGAGCTATCACATGAACAACCAGTTTTGCTAGGTCTGATTTTGTTAGTGAGTGTACTAGTCGTCTTAGCTATTGGCTTTTTGGTTAAGTCTGATCCAGATATTAAGGGTTCAGGAATTCCACATGTTGAAGGTGAGTTAAAAGGCTTACTTCATCCGAATTGGTGGTCTGTACTTTGGAAAAAATTTGTCGGTGGTGTTCTTGCTATTTCAATGGGATTTATGCTAGGGCGTGAAGGCCCAAGTATTCAATTAGGCGCAATGGCAGGAAAAGGTGTTGCAAAATCACTAAAAGCTCAGCGAATGGAACAACGTGTTCTGATTGCAAGTGGTGCAGCAGCTGGATTATCAGCGGCTTTTAATGCTCCGATTGCAGGTTTACTTTTCGTAGTAGAAGAAATTTATCATCAATTTTCTCGATTGGTTTGGATTTCTGCACTTGTTGCTAGTTTGGTTGCTAATTTTATTTCTTTAAACATTTTTGGCTTAACACCAGTACTGGCTATGCCAAACGATCTTGCGATTTTACCTTTAAATGATTATTGGATTCTTTTGTTGCTAGGGGCCTTCTTAGGTTTGATGGGTTACCTTTATGAAAAAGTAACGTTGAATGCCAACCTTATTTATGATTTCTTGGGTAAAATCTGTCATCTTCCAAACTATTTTTATGGTGTATTTGCAGCAGTTCTGATTTTACCAATTGGTTATTTTTACCCACAATTATTGGGCGGTGGAAATGGCTTGATTACTTCACTATCGACAAGTCATTTGACTTTAGCAGTTGTTTGTCTTTATTTTATTATTCGTTTTGCATGGAGTACTCTCAGCTATGCTAGTGGGTTACCAGGTGGTATTTTCCTTCCTATCTTGACCTTGGGTTCACTTTTAGGATTTGGCTTTGGTTTGGGAATGCAACAAATTGGTTTTGTCGGAACATCGGTCTTGGTTAATTTCCTTGTTCTTGGTATGGCAGGATATTTTGGAGCCATTTCAAAAGCTCCGCTGACTGCTATTATTTTGGTAACTGAAATGGTTGGAGATTTTCGCCAATTGATGACGATTGCTGTTGTTACCCTAGTTGCTTATATCGTTATGGATGTGTTAAAAGGTGAGCCAATTTATGAAGCAATGTTAGCTAATCTATCTATTCCAAAAGACCGTGAAGTGATTGAACCGACATTAATTGAATTAACAGTGTCAGATAAAATCGCAGGTAAACGTGTTCGTGACTTGACCTTGCCTAAAAATGTACTTATCACAACTCAGATTCATCGTAAAAAATCTGAAGTGGTTTGTGGGAGTACCGTTTTAAATGCCGGTGATACTATTTTCTTGGTTGTTAATGAACCTGAAATTGGTAAAATCCGCAAATTATTAATGTAATTAGATTTATATTTTTGTATCCCCTTTCATTTTGAGTGAAGTTTTGGTAAAATGGATATTAGTAAGAGGATTGTTACTGGTTAAGCAGGCAAAACCTAGTGTACATATGAAGCATTGTGTTTTGGAACATATTACCTTTTGTGTACGCTAGTTTTGCCTTTTCTTTCCGAATTTTTTTGAGGGAGTAGTAGATAATGAAGATAGATAAAGTCTATAATAACAATGTTGTCTTAGCTAAAGGTGATGAAGGAGAAGAAATCATTGTTATGGGGAGAGGTCTTGGATTTCAAAAGAAATCTGGTGATGAAATTGACACATCTTTAGTTGAAAAAACGTTTGTTATGCAAGATAGTACTGCTACAAATGAATTAACGCGTGTTTATATTGATTTGTCACCACTAGAGACAGAGGTTGTTCTTGATATTATTAAGCACGGTCAGGAAGTCTTAAAAACTACTTTTGATACACCTTTTTATATTGCGCTAGCTGATCACCTTCATTATACTCTTCAACGATCTCGTGAAAATTTGATTATTCAAAATCCATTATCATGGGAAATCCGTAAGTTTTTTCCAAAAGAGTATCAACTTGGACGAGATGCTTTGAAGATTGTCTTTGAAAAACTAGGAATCATTCTTCCAGAAGACGAGGTTTCTTCAATTGCACTTCATTTTATCAATGCTCAAAAAGATTCTGGCTTAGTTGAGCAAAGCTATCAGATTTCAAAGATTGTGACTGATATCTTAGGAATTGTGCGCCTGTTTTATGGTAAAATTGCTGATGAGGATTCTGTGAGCTATAATCGATTTATCACGCATACTCAGTATTTTGCTCAACGTGTCGTTAATGGCGTAGTGCAAGGAAAAAATGATAGTTTTTTGTATGAACAAGTTAAATTAAACTATCCTGATGCTTTTTCGTGCTCAGAAAAAATTAAGAACTATATTGAATCATCTTATGATTTTCCAATGAGCCGAGATGAGCAGGTCTATATTACCATCCATATCCAACGCTTAGAAACAAGTAGTAATTAAACAGTATTCTTCTCGTCAACTGTCGAGAAGATTTTTTGTAAAAAAATTGAACCTGAAAATATCTTGAAAAATTTTGAAAGATGCTTTAGAAATAATAAAATGCAACAGATGCTTTTCAATAATTTATGAAAACGGTTTGTTTTTATTAAAAAAACTCCGATAAAGCGCTTGCATTTTGTGAAAGAGCATGCTATACTATGAATTGTTAAAAGGATTGTTACTGATAAGCAGGCAAAACCTAAATAGATACAAGATAGTTTTGGCGTTACCGCATATGTGGGCGCAGAAAATTGTTTCGTATTTATTTAGGTTTTTTCTGTTTCTAAGAAAGAACATTAAGAAAGGAGCCAGCTTATGGCTAAAGATTATACTGAATTGGCACAAGATATTGTTGCTCACGTTGGAGGTAAAGACAATATCATTAAATTAGTTCACTGTGTGACTCGCTTGCGTTTTACTCTAAAAGATGAGAGTAAAGCTGATGATGACTATCTTAAACAACGTGATGGTATTGTCACAGTTGTTAAAGCAGGTGGTCAATACCAAGTGGTTATTGGTAATCATGTACCAGATGTCTATGATACTGTTTTGAAAGTTGCTGGTATTCAAGGTGAAGGTGGAATTGATGTGAATGAAGGAGATGTTCCTCAAGGGAATCTTCTTGATCGTTTTATTGCATTGGTATCAGGTCTTTTCCAACCAATGCTTGGCGCATTGTCTGCAGCAGGTATGTTGAAAGGGGTAGTCGCTATCCTTGCAGCGTTTGGGGTTTCTGATACCAGCGGACTGTATGTTATTTTAAATGCAGCCGGTGATGGTTTCTTCCAATTCTTACCAGTTATCTTAGCATTGACAGCCGCTAAGCGTTTCAAAATGGAACAATTTACAGCTTTGGCTCTAAGTTTTGCTCTTGTTTATCCTGATATTGCAACAAGCTTTGCAAATGGAAATGTTGATTTCTTGGGTATCCCAGTCATTTTCCCAGCATCAACGTATCTATCAACTGTGTTGCCAATCATCTTGACAGTTTATGTTGGTTCTAAAATTGAACATCTCTTTAAGAAAATTGTTCCTGATGTTGTTAAAGTTTTCGTTGTTCCATTCTTTGTACTTTTGATTACTGTTCCGTTAGCATTCTTAATCATTGGACCAGTAATGAACTGGGCTTCTGATTTAATCGGTGTTATCTTCACAGGTATTTACAATATCAGCCCGATTTTATATGGATTGATTCTTGGTGCTTTGTGGCAAGTATTGGTTATGTTTGGTCTTCATTGGGGACTTGTACCACTTGCAATTTTGGAATTACAACAAAACCCTTCAGGTGTAATCCTTGTTGCTTCAATCGCTATCTGTTTCTCACAAGCAGGTGCATTGCTTAATATTATGATTCGTACAAAAGAATCTAAAGTTCGTGAATTAGCTATTCCAGCGTTTATTTCAGCACTCTTTGGTGTTACTGAACCTGCTATTTATGGTATTACACTACCAATGCGTACACCATTTATTATGACCTGTGTTGCAGGTGCCATTCAAGGTGCTTTCCTTGGTTTGTTTAATGTCAAAATGTACGTAATGGGTGGTATGGGACTGTTCTCAATTCCGTCATTTATCTCAAGTGAAAATGGTTCAAACCTTGTTTACTACTTGATTGCCATTGCCATGAGTTTTGTTCTTGGTTTTGTATTGACACAATTTGTTAAAATCCCTTACCTTTACGGAGGTCCAAAAGATGCCTCTGCTATAACTGAAGAAAAAGTAGTAGAACCTGTTAATGATTTAAAAGAATTAAAACAAGAAATCATTGCAAGTCCAATGATTGGTAAAGTGGTTAAACTTGAAAATGTTCCTGATGAAGTATTCGCAACAGGCGCAATGGGGAAAGGAATTGCAATTGATCCAGCCGATGGTATTGTAGTAGCTCCTGCATCAGGTGAGATTACACTTGTTTTCCCTACAGGACATGCTATTGGTATGCGTACTGAAAATGGAGCAGAAATCTTGATTCACGTTGGTATGGACACAGTTTCACTAGCTGGTAAAGGATTTAAAACCTTTGTTCAAGTAGGAGACAAAGTTGAAGCAGGTCAAAAATTGCTTGAATTTGATTTGACAGCTATTCGTGATGCTAATCTCCCAGTTATTTCACCTGTGATTGTTACAAATTCATCCGAATTTGAAGATGTTTTAACAACACAAGATAGTCGTGTTAATGCAGGGGATTACCTCCTAACAACATTAGCTTAAAAATAAAAAGGGCGCGAAAGCGTCCTTTTTAAGTGATTACAGATAAGAAAAAAGCTGAGAAACATCAGCTTTTTAGTGTGTATTTCTGGCAGGGTTAATTAATACACGACTTTCTTTTTGTTTGCTAAATTGTTTACGATACTGGCTTGGTGTTAATTCGTAGTAGCGTTTAAATTGACGATTGAAGTTTGATAAATTGTTAAATCCGACAGCAGTAGCAATTTCAAGAACAGGATTTGAAGTATTAATTAACATATCACAAGCTTTGTTTAAACGTACTTGAATGATAAATTCAGTGCACGAACTTCCAGTATGTTGTTTAAAGACTGCCATAAAATGTGTCTTACTATATCCCATGAATTGAGAAAGATAGTCGATGGATAGATTTTTTTGGTAGTTATTATTAATAAAATCAATTAATTCACGTATCTGTTCATTTTTGCGATAGGTATCATCGGTATTTTTTCGCAATACGTATCGGTAGTAAAAGAGCAGGTATAGAAATTCATTGAGTTTTGATTTGAGCATCAGTTCAAAATGACGTCCTTCATTTTTTGAAAGCTCAAAAATTGTAAAAAGGCACTCTTTAATTTCTTCGTATCCTTCCATTCCTGGTTGAATACGTGGTACGAATTTATAAAGACTGGTCTGCAAGGGTTGCAAATAGCGTAAGCTTACTTGGTCGACAATTGAATAGCCAATCATATCTAAGTGAAATCGGAAAGTATCAGTGACATGTCTTTGGTTTTCTAAAGGATGAATAGAATGCATGCCATTTGGTCGTATGAGGATAATATCACCTGCTTGACTATTAAAGTAATCGTAATCAATGTGAAAACGCGCAGACCCTTCATAAATGTAATTAATTTCAATTTCTGGATGCCAGTGGAAAAGCACGTCAGGACGGCCATTCTCAACCACTGTGCTGTAATAATCATAGGGAAGAAGGTGCTTACTTTCATCTATTTTAATTTCATGAGCTGGATTTGATTGTTTCATATAATAACCCTTCTAATCATATCATAGTATTATAGTACCTTTTTATTGTAGCACAATTGTTTTCAAAATGGAAGCGTATTCCAGAAAAGGTTTTCATAAAATGTTTCAAAAAATTATCAGATAAAAGTATTATAAATGAGAAGGATAGTGTAAGAATGTCTCTAAGAAGGCGATTATAATAAGGGTGTAAAATCATATAGCAAGACCTTTTTTGATCGTGCAACAATATGATTTTTAGTCACAAAGACTTATTTGTTTACATTTTTAAAAGCTTCGCAAGGCAATTTAATCTCCTTTGTTAACTGCGGAGCTTTTTTGGTTGAAAAAGTTTAAGGTGTCAGAATCTTTCATGAAAAGACTGTTTCTTTTAGAAATTTTATCGCAAAAGTAGTAGAATGAAAGGGTAAACATATGTTATTTAGTCATTCAAGGAGGAATAATCATGGAAGAATTGAAAAAAGTTCTCTTAGCTGGGATTGGTTTGACGTCTATGACTTTGGAAAAAGCAGATGCTTTTATTAAAGAATTAGTTGAAAAAGGACGCCTCACTGTTGACGAAGGAAAAGAATTGCAATCTGAACTAAAACGAAAAAGTGAAGATGAAGCACAAGAGTTTTTGGATGAATTAAACGAAAAAACAAAAGCTGTTCAATATGCTACCAAAGAAGATGTTTCTCGTCTTGAAGACAAAATTGATGCACTTTTGAAGAAGTCAAATATCTTACATTAGAAATATTGGTGGGTTATGTCAGGTAGACGTTTAAGAGAAATCATTGGTGCCTTCAGTTCAGTAGGCTTAACTTCTTTAATCGAAAAAGGAAAAGCAGCCGAAGATAAATCAACGCCGCGTAAGCTTCGTTTAGCTTTTGAAAAGTTAGGGCCAAGTTTTGTCAAAATTGGACAAATCTTATCTACTAGGAGTGATTTATTTCCAGAAGCTTATGTTAGAGAATTAAGTAAGTTACAAAGTAACGTGCTTCCCTTACCTCAAGAAATTGTTATGCAGGCTATCTCTGACGAACTTTCCGGGCCAGTTTCAGCTTATTTTGCTGAAATCACGCCAGAACCTTTGGCAAGTGGGTCAGTAGCTCAGACACATCGAGCGCGTTTATTAAATGGACGCGATGTCATTATTAAAATTCAGCGTCCACATTTGCCTGAAATCATTGAAGAAGATTTAACGCTTTTGATTCGTCTGTCAAGACGTGTTCCAAAAGCTTTGCTTCCAATGGTCAATTTGCCAGAGGTTTTGCAACAAATCAAGGAAAGTTTGACACGTGAAATTGATTTTCGTAATGAAGCACAAGCCATGATTGCTTTTGCCGAGTTAAACCAATCAAGCAAGTGTATTGCCAGTCCAGAGGTCTATGATGAGTTTACGACACCTCGCATGTTGGTTGAAGATTACGTGTCTGGTATCCCAATTAATCATTACGAAGAATTAATTAAAGCGGGTTATGATTTAGAAGACATTGGTAAAAAACTCATGCTAAGCTTTATCAAGCAAGTCTTTAAAGATGGTTTTTTCCACGGTGATCCTCACCCAGGAAATCTTTTTATCTCCGATGGAAAAATTTATTTTATTGACTTTGGAATCATGGGGAGACTTGATAATGGCATGCGCGTGGCTCTAAATGACATCCTCTATAGCTTTACCGCTCAAGACGTTGAAGGTATGATGCAAGGAATTTTGTCTGTCACAAGTTTTGACACATCGATGAACAAATCAGCTCTAGCTCAAGACGTCGAACGTATGCTTGCTAAGTATTCAAGCCTTGATGTAGGTGTCCTATCGATTACTGATCTTATCGAGGATTTATTAAATGTCTTTGTTAAAAATGGCTTGAAAGCTTCACCGCAGATTACTATTTTGGAAAAAGCTGCGCTGCAAATTGAAGGGATTTTCCGTGAATTAGCTCCGGAAGTTGATTTAATGACACTTGCTAAGAATTATTTCCTAGAAAATATGGGACCTGACATGCTCAAACAAGCTTTGAATAAAGAAACGCTTTTGATTGAGCTTTTTTATCAGTTAAAAAATGGTAAAAATATCCCACGTCGACTTAATCAACTTTTGGAACAAGTTCTAAATGGGCGAATTTTGGTTAATCATGATTTGTACGATTATACCAACCGTATTAAGGTTTTTAATCGTTTTGTTAATCGTTTTGTGTTGAGCTTGCTCTTTTTTGCAGTATTGATAAGTGCGGCAATTTTGAGTTTTAACCAGAACTTAGAAATCCTATCAAATGGCCTTTTTGTCGTGGCTTTACTGCTCTTTTTATGGGACCTTGTTCTTATCTTGAAAAAATAAAAAACTAACAAGATAGAAGGAATTTCCTAATGACTTAGGAAATTTTTTCTATTTTTATTTTTGTAACCGCTTGCTATAATGACAGTGTATTAAACAAGGAGGATTCGTAATGGCTAAGTTACCAGATAATTTTTTGTGGGGTGGTGCAGTTGCTGCTCACCAACTTGAAGGTGGATGGAAAGAAGGAGGAAAAGGACTCAGTGTTGCTGATGTGATGACAGCTGGTCGTCATGGTGTTCCTCGTGAAATCACTGATGGTGTCGTGGAAGGAAAATATTATCCAAACCATGAAGCTATCGATTTTTATCATCACTATAAAGAAGATATTGCTCTCTTTGCAGAGATGGGATTTAAGACATTTAGATTCTCAATTAACTGGACAAGAATTTATCCTACAGGTATGGAAGAAACACCTAATGAGAAGGGGTTAGAGTTTTATGATAATGTAATTAATGAGTGTGTTAAGTATGGTATTGAGCCACTTATTACAATTTCTCATTATGAAATTCCATATGCATTAGTTGAAAAATATAACGGTTGGTATTCAAGAGAAGTAATTGATTGCTATGTAAGATATGCAAAAACTCTTCTTGACCGTTATTCAGATAGAGTTAAGTATTTCTTAACATTTAACGAGATTAACTCAGGTACAATGCCAATGGGTGCTGTACTTTCACTTGGTTGTGTTAAGGGTTTAAATATTGCAATGAATGAAATTCCTGATGAACCTCAGATTCGTTATCAGGGTCTTCATCATCAGTTTATTGCAAGTGCACTTGCTGTTAAATATGCTCATGATAATTATCCAGAAGTCAAGATGGGTGATATGAACATTTTCGCAACAATGTATCCACTTACATGTAATCCAGATGATGTTGTTGGAACACAGAGAGCTATGCAGATGATGAACTGGTTCTGCTCTGAT
>NZ_DGTE01000001.1:0-89408 GCF_002393675.1 Streptococcus sp. UBA4344 | reverse complement strand
CTCCAGCAATCATCATTTCAATAGCTGCTTCTGCTGAATCTATCCCCCCCATACCAATGATTGGAAGATCTGTACTTTGAGCTACCTGACGAATTAATTTAAGCGCTACAGGAAAAACTGCAGGTCCACTCATGCCACCTGTACCATTAGCAATGATTGGTTTACGAGTCTTCAAGTCAAAACGCATACCAACCAAAGTATTAATCATGGTAAAGCCAGTTGCTCCAGCTTCTTCAACTGCCTTAGCAACTGCTGTGATATCAGCCACGCTCGGTGTTAATTTAACATAAACTGGCACATCTGAATGCTCAACACTAGCTTTCACAGCTGCATAAGCTAGCTCTGGCACTTGTCCAATCAACAAGCCATGATTTCCATGGTCAACATTAGGACAAGAGATATTAAGTTCGATAGCTTTAACATTTGCTGCTTTTGAAATCTTTTCAGACACATAAGCATACTCTTCGTTTGAAAAACCAGCTACATTAGCAATAATTGGTAATTCTGGGAAGTGTTCTTGCAACCAAGGTAATTTTTCAGAAAGCACCACATCAACACCTGGATTTTGAAGCCCAATAGCATTTAACATGCCTGAAGGTGTTTCTGCCACACGTGGCGTTGGATTCCCAAAACGAGCATCCTTAGTTGTCGCTTTAATCATAATTGAACCTAACTTATCCAAATCATAATATTTGGCATACTCTTGGCCAAAACCGAAGCAACCTGATGCAGGAATAATCGGATTTTTCAAATCAAGTCCTGGAAGGCTAACAGCTAAACGATTTTCTGACATAAATAAACCTCCTTACAAGATGATTTTTCCAGTTTCAAAAACCGGTCCATCTTCACAAACACGTTGATTGGCAGCATCTTGGGCGTTTTTCAAATGCACTACACAAGCATAACAAGCCCCCATACCACATGCCATACGAGATTCCATAGACAGATAAGCATGTGGATGGTTTTCAAATTTTTGGTCAACGTATTTCAACATTCCTGGTGCGCCACACGAGTAAATAGCATCAAAAGAATATTCTTTTGTAAGCTCATCAACAACCGTTGATACATATCCTTTAGTTCCATATGATCCATCATCAGTGGTGACATAAACCTTACCATATGCTGACAAGGCCTCTTCTAGGATAACAGCATCTTTATTCGCAAAACCAAGAACAGAAATCACTTCAACACCTTTAGCAGCTAATTGCTTAGCTGTTTCAACCAAAGGCGGAACACCGATTCCCCCTCCGATTAACAAAGCTTTTTGCCCTGCAGAAACCACAGAAAGATCAAAACCATTTCCCTGAGGTCCCATAGTATCGACACGATCACCAGCTTTCAACTGAGATAAAATAGCTGTCCCAGCGCGTTCCACACGATAAACAATGGTTGCGACTTTATTAACTTTATCAATCTGGCAAATCGAAATCGGACGACGTAATAATTTACTTGGATCAGGTACTCGAAGATGCAAAAACTGACCAGGAGCCATGTCCATGACCATCTCACCAGAAAGCTTCATCTCAAAAATACGAGGAGCAATCTCTCGTTGACTAACAATCAATAAGTTTTCTTTCAATACAGACGTTTTGTCTTTACAACTTGAATGCATAGTGTTCCTTTCACACAAAAAAACCTCGCCAGAAGGCAAGGTTACAGCAAAATAAGCAGAGCACACCAAAGCATACTCACACTTTTTATTAGAGATAAAACTCTTTTTTACAGTAACCTTGAAAGTCTCTCTGAACTTAATTAAAGGTTTTCAAATTTTAAATATTATAACGCGTTTTCATTTGCTTGTCAATTATTTTTTGTAGCAAGTGAAGATCCTTTTTATTCTCGTGATACTTACCTTATGTGGTGCCAACGGTAGCTTCAATATTTTAGGAAACTAAGGAATTCCTAAAACTTTCGAAATGTAAGAGAAACTTCGCTTCTCTTATCCCCAACCTTAAACAATCTCCCAGATTATTTAAGCAACACATTCAAAACAAACGCAACAACCATTAACCTGAGTTTTCTTTGAAAACAAAATTAAAGACAGTAGTTGCAGCTACTGTCTTTTTTGCGTTGTGCTATAAGTATCTTCAAACTTTAGCGTTAAATGTGTTGTAACACGTTATCGGAAAAAATTGTCAAGAAATAAGTTTTTCATTATTTATAAGCTTGATAAGAATGAATGTGTAAGTCTGAACGGCCAGTAAAAGGAGCAATTTCAGACATCAAGGTTTCAAAACGACTATCTTGCATCAAAACATTTTGACCATAAACCATTAAATGAATTGGTTCAGTCGCTTCGCTAATCAAGTTCCCTTCAGCACCAAAGATTTCTTTTTTACGACTACGCAAATCATCTAAAATTTCTTCCAAGATGACTAAAGACGCAGTCACATCATCAGAGGCGCCTTCAAATCGATCAAATGGGTTATAAAACTTGATTTCACGCTTCAAATCTTCGCCAGCATCGATGACGTAGACCATTCCCTTGTGATCGAAAAGATAATGACGGAACTGCTTCACAGCATCCTTAGGATTAATCTCTGGCAAGTTAGGCTCAGAAGCATTATTAACCTCTTCCTCTTGTTCAATGTCAAGATTATCAAGTTCTTCATCTTCTTGAGCTTTCTCTACTTGATGATCAGCTACCTCAAGCGCAGATTCCGCATCTTCATCAAGGCTAGTTGCTTCAGAAACTACTTCTTCAGCTACTTCATCTTCTGACTCTAGACTTGATTTTTCAGGATTTTCAGCAAGTTCTACCTCTTCAATTAAATCCTCAGCTTCAGAATCAACACTTTCATCACTTTCCGGTTCAAGCTGATGATTATCTTCTAGTTCTTCACTGCCATCAGTTGCTGATTCTTCGTCCTCTTTGACTTCCTCAAGCCTACTATCTTCCAAAGCAGATTCTTCCTCAAGAGATGTCTCCTCAACTTCGACTGCCTCACCAAGTTCGTGATCAGGTAATTCTTGGCTACCAAGTGTTTTATCAGCAAGATTAGTTGCTTCAGATTGTCCTTGAGACTCTTCAACCTCTTCCGCTGATACATCTTTGTTATCAACGTTATCAGTAGATTCAGATAACTCAGCAAACTCTTGTCTTTTAGCTAATTCTTTTTCAAGAAGCTCTGGAATTGTCTCAGCTTTTTCTTCTTCAGGTTCATGATATTCTTCTTGAGACTTTCTAGGCACCAAAGCATCGATTTTAGCCATCAACTCTGCCTTATTGATTTCTCTTTTTTTGTATTCAACAACTTGGAGAGGATCCACCAAAATCGGATATTCAGATTCTTCTTTGATTGACAAATTAGTCACTCGAAGAGAGGTGAAAACATCAATCAATACCCCAAAAACACGTTGACGATTATCACCCAAAATTGCTTGAAATACTGATTTTGATTCACAAATTTCTAAAACATGATCAATCCCGCGAACCCAGCTACCTACAATATCCAAAGAATGATTCATCAACCTAAACGATGGTTCATCATACCAAAATGTTGACTTAATTAACTTCTCTTGCTTAGAAAGCGCATCCACAGAAGCTAAAATTTCACCTAACTCTGATTGCACAACATTTGGCGAAAAAGAAGCCCCCAATAAAGATGGGGTCTTCTCAACCAAAACAATCTCATCTCTGAAAAGTGTTAGGTAATGAATGCTGACAAGTAATTTTTGAATTAATAAACGATGTCCATTTGAGTTCATATCTTTCTTCACTACCATCACACTCACCTTACAATTTATATTACATTTTTATTACAATCTTTTACTACTAATATATCATATAATAAGCAAAAGAACAACGAAAAAAAGACAAGAAGCCTGAGAATAAAAAGAAAAACCGAACGATATTTTGAAAGACTAAAAAAAGAAACCGAGTCGTAACTCAGCTTCTTCTATTTATCAAGATTATTTTTTAACGTCTTGTTTGTAGAATTCTTTCAAAGCTTCTTGCCATGTTGGGATAACAAAGCCTGTAGCTTTTGCTTTTTTAAGACTCATTGTTGAGTTAAGTGGACGTTTTGCTTTTGCTGGGAATTGACTTGAATCAACTGGTTTAACCACAACGTCAGTATCTTTCAAGATTTCAACAGCAAAGTCATACCAAGTTGTATCTTCAGCAGCATCATTTGACAAGTGGTAGTAACCAAATTCTTTTTGGTTTTCTGTCAAGTAAGTCATGAATTCAGCCAAAGTACGAGTCCAAGTTGGACGACCGTGTTGGTCATTAACAACTGTCAATGTGTCATGAGTTTTGGCAAGGTTTTGCATTGTGAAAACAAAGTTTTTACCATAGTTACCAAATACCCAAGCTGTACGGATGATGTAGAATTTTTCAGCGTATTTTTCGACAGCTTCTTCACCCAAACGTTTTGTACGACCGTATTCAGTTTGAGGATCTGGAGTATCATCAACTTCCCATTCTTGACCAACTGGTTTTTTACCATCAAAAACATAGTCAGTTGAAATGTAAACAAGAGTTGCACCATATTTTGCTGCAGCTTTAGCCACGATTTCAGTACCTGTTACGTTAATCGCGTAATCAAGTTCTTTACCTTCATCTTCAGCAGCATCAACCGCAGTGTAAGCTGCACAGTGGTATACAAGTGTTGGTTTGACTTGTGCAAACACTTCATCAACTTTTTCAGCATTAGTGATGTCCATTTCTGCAACGTCAACCGCTACATACTCCTCACCACGTTCATCCAAAAGATAACGTAATTCTGTTCCTAATTGCCCATTGGCACCTGTAACTAAAATCATTTTAGCGCTCCTCATAATATCTAATTAAAGGCTTTCAAACCTTTTAAATCATTCCCTACTATTTTACACTATTTTTACAAAAAAAGCAGTAATTAATGAGATTGTTCTGGTGTAGTAAATTGGTAACACTATTACTTAATGAGTTAAAATAGGAAAAGTGGCACAAAACACTATCCAAATGAAGTTCATCAAAAGACTGTTTAACTTTATATTTGATTAAACGTTAAAGAGCTTAGCTACTAAATATGGTATATCTTCAGCCTCAATCTCGAATCAGGTACGTCCTTATCGTAAAGAATACCAGTCAAACCTAAATGAAAAAATCAAATCTTGAACTTATGAAAAAAGTTCGCAAATTACACCAGAAAAAAACTGAATCAGAAATAGCAAATGACTTCTTAAAAAACTGTGTCATTCTTTGCAAAGAGAATCGAATAGAGACATATCATTTTATTGATAATTATAAAGAAAAATAAGTCTTGAGATGTCTATTTCTACATATGAACATTCATTCTAACGATCATTACAATTATCTCAAGAAAGAAACAAGCGACTATCATTGATAAGAGCAAACTCTTCTTAGTCCAATTCAAATTATTTATCATGAGTACAATGGAAATATCGCTCACAGATTCATGAAAGTTTTTCTAGAAAGACGAGATATCTATCTTTCTAAAACTACCGTTCACAAATATATGAATAAATTACTAAACTTAGTAAGTATTTCTCGAAGAAGGAAATCGAACTATAGAAAGGTAACATTCATAGAGTCTTTCTAAAACTCCTCAAGTGAATCTTTGCCTCAACTGAACCTAATTACATGTGATGTATAGCAGAACTGTTCAATATAACTGTACAATCATTGATTTATATGACCGTAGTGTAGTTGCAAGTAAAAATGTGAAGAAAATTACGGCTGATTTAGCTATTTCCCCTTTAGCAAAGCAACCTTGTGACCAATCAAAGTTCTGATAAATATGTTTAGTTCAAAAGAATTTCTTCATCATTATGCATTTCACAAAATATGAGTCGTCAGGTACTCCATGTGACACACCACAATAGAATGGTATTACAATTCATTAATTTAGCCAATACTGATATGATACTATCGAGGAATTGAAACAAGTTATAAACGAATTTACCTATGTATGGTACAACCAAATCAGATAAAATTCTTATAAAATACCTAACACCTCTAGAAAAACGATTCGAATAATTCTATTTAGCTAATCATGTTATAAAAAGATTGCCCCAGGGCAGCTTATTGATATCTAAAAAAATATTATAATTAAATCTTTATAACATTGAAATTTAAAATAGTCTACTTTAATCGCATAAAAAAGAGGAGATTTAATTAATCTCCTCTCATTATTTACTATACCTAAACTGATTAACTAACAATAACACTATTAAAATTTATTTGATTTATAAAATCGATAACCCAAAGCAATAAGAACTAAAGCAGTCCCAATCAATAAATAAATTCCAAAAGTTCCTGTTTTAATAATCGGTATTTGATTTTTTGTTAATTCAGTATTAGTAATTATCATACCGTGTTTTTTTGACATTTTTGTGTAAGTTGCTGCATATCCTTGGGGAACAACTTCTTCAACAGAATATGTAGCGTCAACAAGTAAATTTGAAAAAGTAAATGACCAATTATTACTACTATTTAACTCTGCAGTATCAACGATTCTTCCAGATTTTTTTAATCTAACAATTACACTACTAAGTTCCTTTCCGACCCATTTTTTTTTGACCGTATAAGTCGCCATTGCTGGTAAATTATTTTCTTCTGTTTTAGGATAAACTGTAGTAGGTTGATTAGGTAAGAGCAGTACAACAAAAGGTACACTCTTCCAAAGCTGCTGAATATTCGAGGATTGATTAACCTCCACAACATAATAAACACCTGGCGTCATATTCGAAACTGTTGTTGAACCATTCAAATCCGTCACTTCACTATTATAAAATTCTCCGTCATAGGCCATAGACTTCAACTCTTCAATAGTTTTATCAGCATACTTAAGAACTAAAGCTTTTTGATTATCTACACTTAACTCTTCGGTAGGAGCTATCTTAAATAAACTATAAGAACTCCCAGAAATAGGAACAGCCTGACTTGAGTCTTCACTATTTTTTAATTTTATTATAGTAATAGCAGCATTAGTATCATCTTGAGCATGTACTGGAATAGTAAAAACGTGAAAAATCACTATCAAGGATAATAAACAAAAAACAAAATTCTTCAGACAAGATTGCAGTTTCATACCTAACATCTCTCCTTTTCTCTTCTTCAGTAAAGCGTTCAACAATTGAACGCTTTACTGAAGAGGCAAGAAAATCTTGCCTACCTCATGTTTTCTAAAACAGTTTATTTAGTAACACGACGTTTTACAAATAAACCTACAACTGCTAGAACAACCCCCACCGCAACAACAATAATCGAACCAATACCACCAGTCTGTGGAATAGTAACTTTATTATTCTTTACTTCTTGAGAATCAGATTTTTTAAGCTCAACAGCTGTTGGATCTTCATAATAAGAAGAAGAGTTCACTACAAATTCAATTGGTTGTTGTAAAAGCGCATAATCTTTTGGAGCCTTTGTTTCAACAATCTTATAAGTTGTTTCACCATCTTTTGCAGATTGATTAGCATTTCCATAAGGTAATCCAATAACTTCGAAATAACCATTTTCATCTGACTTGAAGACAGTTGCATTATCTTTAGACGATATCCATTCGTTCTTAATAACCGCACCATTTGAAACAGTCTGTTTCAAATATCTATCTCCAACTTCGTTTGTTACAACAAATTCAGCACCAGATAGCTTTTCGCTTGTTGCTTTATCCACTTTTTCAAAACGTTTACCACCTGTATGAAGCTCAGGGTTTTCATCTGGAGTATCTTCTTTTTGTTTATCCTCTGAAGGATTTGTACCATAAATTATTTTTACATCATTAGGATTTTCCGCTCCGAGTACAGCATCTTCATTAATTGTTGCATCGTATGAAATAGTAATTTCATCACCAGCTTTTAGAGTAGCAATGTAATCATTAGTGAATGCGACTGTAATTTTTGCTTTTTTTGTTCCTACAGATGGAGCTGTAAGAGTATAGTTGTTTGTATCAATATCTGCACCATTCAGTTTGACTTTAAGATTTCCTTGATAGCTTAATCCCTTTGAAAATTCGTCATCAAATTTCAAAACTTTATATTCAGCAATTCCTTCGGGCATTACTGAAGAAACTTTAAAAGTTTTTGTTTCACCAATTAGTGCTGTATCATGTTTGTCAGTTTCATTGACAACTTTATTAATTGTTGGTTTATCAACAGTATTCTTTGGATAAACATGAACAGCATCTTCTCCAGTTGTATACCATCCTCCGTCAGCTTTAAAAACTGGAAGTTCAATTTCAACTGGTACAGCAGCAGAATTAGCAAGCTCTTCATCACCAGATACTTCAGATTTTTCTTTATTTTCAACAATAAAGTATTTACCTGCAGCTAGATCGGTGAATGTGATGTTGCCATCTGCGTCTGTGAGACCTTCTTTGATAACTTCGCCATTAACACTGCCTTTATGCACTTCAAAATAAGCGCCTTGAACAGTATCGGTAGTTCCAAAATAAGCCCCTCTATCAAGTTTTTGACCAGTGTATGCTGTACCATCATTACCAGTTTGTTTTGGCCAACCATCTAAGTTGGACATTTTAACTTTAGTCAAAACAACATCGTATTTGTCGTCAGTACCAGGTGCATTATCCTGGGCAAAGGCAGTCACAGATCCAAGTGCTGAAAATACCAAACTTAGAGCTGCAAAAGTTGTAAACAAGAGTTGGGTAATCTTTTTCATTTTTCCTTCCTCCTAAATTTCCTTTCTATTTTGCATGTAATATAACATTACTGCCATTAATAATATAACTAACCCAATCGAGATAAATGGTAATATACCGATACCACCCGTTACAGGGTAGGTAGGATTCACTTTATTCTTGAGAGTCAATGTTACATCGGATGTAGCATTATCATCTGAATATTTTATAAATTTATCATTATCATCACTGATTTCCAAATACTCTTTTGGAACATCTTCTTCGATGTAGTAAGTGTAATAACTTCCACCACTATCACGAACTGGTACTGATTCAGTTATTCTCCAGGTATATTTTCCGTCATTTTTTTGACGTTTCAATCTTACTTCTTTATATAACTCACCATTATTAGTTGAGCCATCTGTTGTTCGGTAAAGTTTTACGCTCAAAGATTCTGGTAATTTTTCATTACTTATTTCTTTTCCATCTTTGTTGTACCATTTTTTTTGAATAATTAATTGACTGCTCTCACGATTATTTGTTACACCCAAATGATTATTATCCTTTGTTTGTGATAATTCAATACCATTGTTTAAATAATCCTTAATATAGAAGAAATCAGGAATGGTACTCATATCTTCTTCAATAAAATAGGTATATTTTACACCATTTTCATTTGCTATTGGTAGCCCATCAATTGACTTCTTCCAAGATTTAGTACCATCAGTATCATATAAGAGTTCAACATCTTGTTGAAAAGTAGCATCAACTAAATTACCAACTTTACGCTTTAAAGTCACTTTTATCTTACCAAAATCCTTTGTAGATTCATTATCAATAGCAGCGCCATTTTCTTGCCATTTTTTAGTAATAGTTAGGCCAGTTTTGACTTTTTTATTTGTTACCGTAAAACCAGTCTCCTCACTTGAATCTCCGCTATAAGAGGCCTGATAATCAGAGGAAATCTCACGTTCCCGAACATCATAATGGATTTCTCTTGCATCCTGAGTAAAGTTTTGACGAATTATCTTTTCCAAAGATTCTTGATCTGGTACCTGCTTGAAGACTGTATTCCAATTATTCTCATCACTCAATGTTTGAGATTGAATAAGTGTTTCTGCTTTTTTTCCATCTGCAGTCCAGACTGCATACAAATCAATAGTCACTGATTCATGGCTATTTTCTTCGTCTTGCCAAACTTTTTGAATTGGAATATCAATATACTTAACGAAATTATTAGTAAAGGCCTCCGTACTAATTGTTGCCCATACATAATTCGTACGTGGAACGCGCTGACTAACTGGACTCCTTTCAAGATTTCCAAGAGTTACAGTGACATGTGTCGTTGCTGAAGTTGTGAAAAGTACAGAGTTAAGCGACCACGTATCGGATCCAGGAACATCATCAATCGACTCACGTCCGGCAACTGTTCCCCAAGGTGTAGTACCCCCGTTATAGGCAGTTTGATTACCATTTGGTCCACCTGCATATGATGTAACAATATTAGAATTTGGAACTACATAAGCACCAGATACAGTTCCCTCAGCTGGTACAACTGATTCAGGCCCATAAGCTGCTGGATTCGGATAATCCCAAGAAGGCTCACGTTGAGGATCCAACGAATTGATAGTGTAATAAGCAGCATTTTTACTATTTAAATCACCCTCAGGCATAAGTATAGCTTGACTTTCGTCACCACCTCTTGGAACAAACTGCAAGTCAACCTGAAATTTATTAACATTCTGCCAAACCCAACCACCAAATAACAAGTCACTAATTTCAATAAGTGGATAATACTGTGAATAAGCAGAGTAATACTCACTACCATTGTTAATATTGATTGTTCTGTTTTTATAGGGTGTAACCTTAATTGTAGCAATTGCATCTACCAACTGTCCGTCATAATAAGCTGCATCAGTGTATCTAACTTTAACCCACATTCCTGTTGTATCTAACGACAAATCAGATTCGCTCCAACCAGAATTTGGATCTGTTTGATACCCTCTATCAGACCAATTTGAAGGTTTAAATCTCACTAACATCGCTGTTCTGGAACTATTATCCATGGCCTTTCTAATATTAGGATCAAGTCCATAGCCAGTATCTTCAATCCTATAATCACCACCATGAACTCTATTATTTGTCTGTGTTTGATTACCTCCCGATACACGAACATAGCTGTCAACTTGACTACCAACATCTATAATTTCTACTCTAGAAGTTGATGGCATATTTTTAATAATCTGCATATTATTAAAAGGGGCAATGTCACCTTCTGTAATTGTTTCAGGCTGGGTGATACTACGTGAAGCACGTAATAGTTTAGAACGTTTTAACTTTTTGATAGCAATATTGATAAC
The DNA here is from genome assembly GCF_002393675.1 of Streptococcus sp. UBA4344. Lineage (NCBI taxonomy): Bacteria > Bacillati > Bacillota > Bacilli > Lactobacillales > Streptococcaceae > Streptococcus > Streptococcus sp. UBA4344. The sequence continues at coordinate 78,463 of NZ_DGTE01000001.1, read as the reverse complement.
ATCTACTTCTTTCCAACTATCATCTATATACTGTTCAAACTTACCATTTGCAGTGATTCTAATTTTTATAGCTTTATCATTATCTTGAAATTGATAGACATCAGATTCTTTCAAATCATAAACTACTCCAACTTCTAAATCAAGTGTCGGAGAGTCTTCTGCACTTACCCAACTTGCCAATGTTATTTCAGGTTCACTCTCCTTATAAAACATAAAGGAAGCAGGATACCAATCTTTTGTATTATCCTCAGCATCATAAACATTTATCTTAGGAAGAGTAACAGTTAAAATCTTCTTTTCTTCAGCCTTAAGTGTATTTTCTTTGTCCGATGAATCATCATTCGTCGTTTTATCGTTTCCAGAATCTATACTTGGTATCATTGACAAAATCAAAGTCCCGGATTTTTCTTCTTTATCCCACTGATTACCATCCGATAAAACAAAAACATCACCGTTCTCATCAATCTTAAATATTTTATCATCAAAAGCATCATATCCTTTAACACTATTAACTTTAATAAGATACTCTTTGTTAATCTTTAGATTAATATTTTTAATTTCATCACTTGTCGCCCATTTTTCAACAATATCATTACTATCCCTTTCTCGAATCTCAATACCTACATTATTGATATTTTCATCTGTTTTTTTATTTTTTAAGAAAATTGCAACTTCCTTTTCTTGTGATTTTTCTTGTTGAACCACATTTTCTGATTGAGACAATCCCATGCTACTATCTATTGCATATACAATAGGACATAACAGAACGGAAGAAATTAAAATAATCGAAAGAAAACCCGATACAACTATTTGTTTGCTAACTAATATTTTTTTTAAAAAAAAACTTAAATAAGTAAATTTACAAACGCTCACTCTCTCTTTCATTTTCAACCTCCTTATGGTATTATCCTTCAACTCCTAGCTATATTGTAATACTTTTTTAAAAAAAAGAAAACTAAAACCACAACTTTCTTTTATTATTTATTCATTTTCATTAATTCACCAATTATTTTCTGAAAATTTCATAAAAGTTATGCTTTTTTATTTTTTTACCTACATTTTCTTTTTAAAAACACCCTATTTCATTATTTTATTTGTTTTTCTATATCATTTTTTATAGAATGAGGTGTGAAGATAGGAGTTGACGAGGAGGTATAAAAGTGAAAAAGATTATAAGGGTTTTAACATCGTTTATCATTATTCTTGGTATATTAATCATCTGTTATCCTGTTGTTAGCCAAATTTACTATAATATTATTAACAAACAAGAAATCATTGACTTCAATTCTGGCTCTAAGGCTTTATCAGAATCAGAAATTTCTAATCGTATTGCCTTAGCAAGAGACTATAATAAATCTTTACGAAACATTACCATTACAGATCCATATACTAGAGAAAAGATAGAAAAAGGACTAAAAGAATATGCTAGAATGCTAGAAATCAATGAAAAAATTGGAAGTATTTCTATTCCAGCTATTGGTGTTAATCTTCCGATTTTTGCAGGTACCTCTGAAAATGTTCTTCAAAAAGGTGTCGGTCATCTTGAAGGAACTAGTCTTCCAATCGGTGGTAAAAATACTCATGCTGTCTTAACTGCACATACAGGGCTTCCCAAAAATCGTTTATTTACAGATTTAAACAAAGTAAAAATAGGTAATAAGTTTTTTATTACTAATATTAAGGAAGTCATAGCATATCAAGTTGATTCTATCACCGTAATTAAACCTACACAAATTGATAAATTAGCTATCATACCCGGGAAAGACTATGTAACTCTCTTAACTTGCACACCTTACATGATTAATTCTCATCGCCTTCTCGTTAGAGGACACCGTGTTCCTTATCATCCAAAAGATAAGGAAGCGAATTTAAGAACAGCAATTTTTAATATTCCAATACTATATTTTGCTATTAGTTTTATTATTCTTATCCTCTCATTTCTTCTTTTTAAAATGAAATTAAAAAGACTATCAGCAAAAGATAGGAGGATGGCATGAAGCAACCAATTAAATTCGGAAAATTTCTTTATCGTCTTTTAATCACCATTGGCTTATTTACTATTTTTTTTCCTTTCGCAAGTCAAACCTACTATCAATATATTTCTAAACAAGAGACAAATCAATTTGAAGAAGAGTGTAAAAAAGTAAATCCTTATGAAATACGACACCGTATTGAATTAGCTAAAGCTTATAATCGAACTCTTTCACCTGCAAAATTAGGTGACCCATTTACAAATAAAGAAAAAGCTGGGATTGCTGAATATGCTCGAATGATTCAATTACAAGAAAAAATTGGTTACATTACTATTCCTAAAATCAATCAAAAACTCCCTATTAGAGCAGGAACTAGTGAAAATGTTTTACAAAAAGGTGCAGGTCACCTTGAAGGAACTAGCCTTCCAATCGGGGGTAAAGGTACACATACAGTTATTACGGCTCACCGTGGGCTTCCAACTGCACGTCTTTTTACAGATCTCAATAAATTAAAGATTGGAGATTTTTTCTATATTACTAATATCAAAGAGACCTTAGCATATAAGGTTGATCAAATATTAATAGTTGAACCTAATGATTTTACACCGATTCTAGTGGATGATTATCATGATTATGCAACACTATTAACTTGTACACCCTATATGATAAATTCACATCGATTATTAGTTCGTGGAGAACGTATCAATTTACCAAAAAGAAAAGTCGCTAAAGATAGTCAGATTAATTTCTTTAGTCAATATAAATGGTTTATCGGTATCATATCACTATTTCTTTTGGGAATTATTGTTTATTTGATTTGTCGACTAATATGTAAAAAAGGAAGAAAGCTATGAAAAAGAAAAAAATATTTGGACTCAGTCTCTTACTAATTGGTCTAATAATCTTAAGTTATCCGTTCGTATTAATGGTTCACTATGATATCGCACAACTAGAAACTAATCAAGCGTTTATCACTTACCAAGAGAATAGTCAAGTAAATCTCAAAAGAATTTATAGTGCCATAAAAGAAACAACTATCTCTACTCCTATACGGGATGTTTTTACGGAAAAAAAAAAGAATGGACAAAATGGTCCATACTCTACTGTGCTTGATACAAATAAAGTATGGGGACAAATTGTCATTCCTTCTTTAGGACAACGTTTTGACTTATACCTTGATGCTGATTATAACAAATTGACTAAAGGTGTCGCCACTTTAGTAGGAACAGGTGCACCTTTGGGAATTAAAGGACAACGTCCTATTATTGCAGGTCATAGGATTACTTACAACAATATGTCTTTTAATTTTATTCCAGAATTAAAAAAAGGGGATAAAATCTTTATCATTTTTTTAAACCAAACATTAATCTATTCCGTTTACAGTAAAGAGATAATTGATGAATATGATAGCAATAAACTGAAACCAGTCTCAGGTCAAGACACTATTACTCTAATGACCTGTACTAATGCTCCACAGTATAATCAACGCTATCTTGTTAATGCAAAAAGAGTAGAAACAACCTACCAAGTACCACAAAAAACAATTAATAAAACATCTATTTTAAATGTCATCACAAGTAAGGATAATTCTACATTATTTAAAATCAAACGTTCTTCTCCATATCTTATACTTATCCTAAGTTTTTCCCTATTAGTTTATTTTGGAAAAAAGTTCTACCAGCTGGTGAAACAACTAAAAGAATAGTTCTCTATGCTACATACTATTCTTTTCTACTATCATATAGAGATTATAGCTACACTAGATTATCCCCCTCCTAAGTGCAATTATTGCAAGGGAAAGCAAATTAAATACGACTTCCAAAAGCCTTCTAAGATTCCATTTATTGTGATAAACGGACTGCCTAGTCTCATTCGTTTAAAAGAGAAAATTTCAATACAAGGACTACCGTAAAGTGACCGTATCGAAACAAACATTGTCAAGAAAAACTGTCAAATCTCTGAGCTAGTGAAGCAGAAAACAGCTCAACTCTTACTTAGTCGAGAAGCTTTAACGCACATGAAAAACTTGCCATCTCTACCTCAACTGTGTATCGTAAGCTTAAACAATTTCAGTTCAAGGATAACTTTTCAACCTTACCTGAAGTACTGTCTTGGGATGAATTCTCTTATCAAAAAGGAAAACTAGCTTTTATTGCTCAAGACTATAACACGAAGAAAATCATTACAATCCTTGATAACAGACGACAAACAACCATTCGCAATCACTTTTTCAAATACTCTAAAGAAGCTCGAGAAGGGGTGAAAATCGTTACTATGGACATAGCTGGTAATTACATACCTTTAATCATGTTGCTTCGCTCTCCAGTTTCTAGGCTCAGGCTGAAACAGTCTATTCCCGGACTGTTTCACTCCCAAATGCTAAAATTGTTCTTGACCGTTTTCACATTGTCCAACACATGACAGAGCATTAAAACAAACACGTATTCAAATAATGAAACAATTTGAGCAATCTCTTGAATATCGTGTTCTAAAATATTACTGGAAACTCATTCAAAAGGATAGTCGAAAACTATCGCCTAATGCTTTTTATTCAAGGACTTTCAGAGAAACGTTAACGCCTAAAAAGTGTTTAGACAAGATTTTTAAACACGTTCCGCAATTTAAAAAATACTACAACCTTTATCAATTACTTCTTTTCCACTTACAAGAAAAAAATATCGAACAATTTTTTGGATTAATTCAGGAAGCTTTACCTCAACTTAATCATCCTTTTCTAATGCCAAACTTGAAGCAACCAACAAGCTCATCAAAAATGTTAAACGAAACGCTTTTGGTTACAGGAACTTTGACAACTTTAAAAAACGCATTTACCTCGCTTTGAAAAGCAAAAAAGCGAGAACACCATTTGTTCTCGCTAGAGCTTAACTTTGCCACCCACTACAGTTGACAAAGAGCCTTTTATTTTTATTCATAAGCTTTGTAGGTTGAAATGTGTAAATCTGAACGATTTGAAAAGTGCTGAAGCTCCGATAAAAGACTTTCAAAGCGACTATCTTCCATTAATGGATTTTGTCCATAAGAACTAGAATATCTGATATTTTATCAAAAGCACCCTCAAAACGATCAAATGCATTGTAAAATTTGATTTCACGTTTTAAATCATCTTGAGCATCTGCAACATAAATCATCCCTTTATGGTCAAAAAGATAATGACGGAATTGCTTGATAGCAGCCTCACGACTAATTTCTGTAAGCTCCAGCTCTGACTCTTCCTCATCAAGAAGCGTAGCAAGAGGGGTATCAGACACATTCTCTGTCTCTTTAAACTCTTCTTCGACCTCAGCTACCGATTCGGTAGCATCCGCAACTTCAGGCTGAACACTAGCAACCTCTTCTTCAACATCATCAGACGGTTCTTCCTCGTCAACTTTTGACTCAACTGATTGCAGTTCAGCTACAAGCTTATCTTCTTTATTCTCAAGGATAGGAGCATCTCGGACATCTTTGTCTTTATCAACTTCAAGGCTCTGTTCTGATTTTCTAGGGGTCAAGGCATCAATTTTAGCCAATAATTCGGCTTTTTTTGTTTCTCTTTTTTGATATTCTACCGCTTGCAAAGGGTCAACTAAAATAGGGTATTCTGATTCTTCCTTGATTGATAAATTGGTAATTCGAATTGAAGAAAAACATCAATCAGCACGCCAAAAACACGCTGGCGCTTATCACCAAGGATCGCTTGAAAAACAGATTTTGACTCACAGATTTCTAAAACATTATCATCCCACGAATCCAATTACCGACAATATCCAAAGAATGATTCATCAATCTGAAAGATGCTTCATCATACCAAAATGTTGATTTAATCAATTTTTCTTGCTTAGAAAGCGCATCAACAGCCGCCAAAATTTCACCCAATTCTGATTGAACCACATACGGCGAAAAAGACGCCCCCAACAATGACGGAGTCTTTTCAACCAAAACAATCTCATCTCTGAAAAGTGTCAAGTAATGAATACTAACAAGTAATTTTTGAATCAACAATCGATGATTATTTGAATTAGTGTTTTCCATCACTTCCACCACTCACCTTTATCTATTAATATTACAGTTTCGTTACAATCCGTTACTATTAATATAACATATGCTAGGCAAAAGAGCAACGAAAAAGAGGAGGAAGTTAGCAAAGAAAGACAAAAAACGAACAATAAAAATCTGGAAGAGAATTCTATTGATTAAAATTGACAATAAAAAGTATATTTTATATAATGTGTATACAAAGTATACACAGAAGGAGAGATGTATTATGTCAATTGTAAAAGCAAGAAAAGTCGGCAATTCCATTACTATTACCCTCCCCAAAGAACTAGGCGTGAACATCGGTGAAGAATTTACTCTTGAAAAAGGACGAAATAATGTCATTATGCTTGTTCCCAAGATGACTAATCCTTTTGACGGTATTTCTGATTTACGTATGGACGATGATTTTGAAAGCGTGGCATTGTTAGATCATGAATAACTATATTCCGCAAAAGCAAGATATCATCTGGATTGATTTTAATCCGTCCAAGGGAAAAGAAATTCAAAAACGTCGCCCTGCTCTTGTCATCTCTAGTGATAATTATAATAAACAAACTGGATTTGTCGCTGTTTGTCCAATAACACACGGACAACAAAAATTAAAAGCCAAAGGACTCCTTGTCGAAGTCCAGTCTAAAAAAGTTGACGGTTTTGTTAATCCGTTTCAATTACACACCTTTGATTATAAAGCGCGCCGAGCTGAAAAAATAACAATTTTAGACAACTTTGCTTTTGCCCAAGTCGTACAATTGAATCGCTTTATTTTTGAATAAAAAAACATCTGGGATAGTAAAAAAGCCCCTAAAACAATGACGTTTTAGGGACTTTTTGCTTTTAGGCTAAGTAAGATACCTCTGCTTCAGTACGAATTTTATTGCCGTTTTACTTTTCTAAGATGCTCTTCCAATTTTCTGAAAAGCCAATTGAAGATAGTTCAATGCTATCTTGATATTTGACGAATATCTTATCTAAATTAACAATTGCACTTTGCCAAACTTCACTATCATCAAGTAAATATTTAAGTAATACAAAATTAGCAAATAATCTATTGTTCGTTATTCGGATAGAATGATGTTTTTCTAACTTTGGTGTTTTTTGAAACGTTGTCTCATATAACCTCATATTATGGGCAAGCTTATTTCTCAAAATTCTAAGAGTATCTATCCAACTGTCAAGGGTTTTAGGAGAAACATTAAATTCTCTACTTATATTTTTCCTATCACGACTTGGAATATTTTTATATAAATATTTCAAATTTCCCAAAGTAAAAAGATTCACAGCAACCCATATAGGAAACTGACTACGATATTTTTGAATATGATGTTTTACAAAAGGAACCTCACGATTATTTCTAACGTTACTTTGAAAATCTGCCATAAAGTGACTATGATTTTTGAAATAATTAACGTCAGTGTAAATCAACGGGTCATCAGAATGAGCAATAGCTATATTATAAGCAATTCTGGTCTTCAGTTTTTCTTCTGCTTCTACCATTAAAGCCGTTAAAACATTTCTTATTTCGTTATCAAAATGATAAAGTCTAATTGCTAAATTCATTGAAGTACCTTTTTGATAGATATTACTTTTCTTAAAGGGAAATAGATAACCTGTCAACGTATAATAATTGACATTTCTCAGAGTCTCAATAGCTCTGTCACGATTTTCAATTATCAATCCGCGTTTTTCAAGTATTTCTAATTGCTCCTCAATTGTTTTTGCTTCTTTCATAATTTCTCCATAAAAAAACGACTTAGCACTGGTACGCATTATAAAGAGGCGGTAGCTAAGTCTTAATCATACGTATATGCTATCAGATTAATAAAACTATGTCAAATTTTTACTGCAAATCTCACACCTAAAAAAACGAATAAAAATGAACGATAGTAAGTAGGGAGAGAATTCTATTGATTAAAATCGCAAGAAAAGTAATTTCATATAAATATATATAAAATATACTTAGAAAAGAGCTTAATAGAGCTCATTCAAAAAATTATGATGTATCTTCCTAAACCTAAAAGATATTATAGCTTGTATCAACTCTTACTCTTCAATTTGATGAGTTTTAAAAACGCATTTACCTCGCTTTGAACAGCAAAAAAGCGAGAACATCATTTGTTCTCGATGAAGTATAAATTTTATTACTCGGCACAAGTTGATAAAAAGCGATAAAATTCTCACTTTAAGCATTTATTTTAAACTTTTTACAGCATCTGCCACAACTTTTTGAGTAAAGTAACCATCCTGCAACTTTTGTCCAAGGTTTACTGCATTTTTCTGATAATTAAGATAATCTTGTAGCGTCATTTTATTTAGATGATTTGTAATTTCATAAATTGATGAAACAGTAAAACCAACATCATGTTTTAAAACAAAAGCTGCTTCTGCGGATTCCTCCCAAACAATAACTGGAATGCCTGAGGCTAGATATAATGACAACTTATGAGGATTATTAAATTTAAGATAATTCCCCGTAGCACCACTACATGTCTCAAGACTATCTCCATCCCAAACCAAACCGAATCCAATATTCAATTCATTAGGAATTTGATTAGATGGAAAAGCCCCCTTATATACAACATTAGTGGTATCACTATTTAATTCATAATTGACACCATAAAGATTAACGTTCAAATTTAATAACTGATTAAGTTTATAAACATAAGGTGACTTATTTCTACTTAAATTCCCAGCAACAGTTATAGTTTTATCAAAATTAGAAGTTTCTTTTAAAGATTTATCTGTCAAATAATCAAAAATTTCAAGAACAAACATTTTTGAAGATGGAACTCCATGTTCAATAAACCATTGTTTCATCCTTTCGTTGTGAACAATAAGTATATCAGCCAGTTCTATCATTTGTGAAAATTCATCCTTATAATAGTTTGAATTAAATGATCCTCGCAATTCCCCAACATCATGAACAATCGATATTACTTTAATATTTTTTTTCTTTTTTAAATTTTTTAACTGAGTAAAACGCCCATATTGTTTATGATAAAATGGATTTTGCAGAAATAGAATTGAATCATTTTCTACCTTTTGATATATGATTTTCCATTGGTTAACATAATTCAACTGACGACTTACCTTTTTGATTGGATTTTTATTTCCAGGTATAGTCATTATCTCAAGTGCTTCAACACCTAATTGAGACAAAATCTCAGCTACATCACTAGTTGCCTTAGAACCAGCATGCATTAAAGTTTCTGAAATCTCAACTATCTGATACATTTTTCTATTCATGCTTATTATCTTTTAACATTCTAGACAAAAGTCTTACTGTTTTCCTTTCTTTTAAAATTCTCTCAAACTATATAAAAATCTATTATATTTATGATTTTTACAACTATCTTTTTAATTATTTAAATAATACTTTTTCATAAATCGTCCGTAATTTTTCAGCACCTTGCTTAATATCAAAGCCGCGTTTTTCAAATGATTCCATATCTTTTAATAAAATACGATAATTTAGGATATTTTCAATCTGTTGAGCCCAAGACTTCGCATTTTCATTGATAGATAGAAAATAAAAGTTACTATTTACCTTTGCTAACTCTGGTACAGCATCACTAACAAGACACGGAAGCCCCGAAGCCTGTGCTTCAATATTTACAATTCCAAATCCTTCATATAAAGAAGGGAGAATAAACACATCATATGCTTGTAATAAATCCTTAACATCAGATCGATTGCCTAAAAATTTAATGTGGTCTAACACTCCCTTTTCTTTTGCTTTGTTTACTAATTCATTTTTTAATGGACCATCTCCAATCCAAACAAACTGATAGGATTCGTCCATATTAACAAGCTCTTCCACTATTTTTAAGATAAATAACGGATTTTTTTGCTCTGATAAACGACCAACAGTACCAACTACTTTGGCATGTTCTGATAACCTAAGTTTTTCTCGCATTTTTATACGAGTAGCCTCACTAAATTTATAATCTTTAAGAGATATACCATTTTCTATAATCCTTACATTATCATCGCTCCCAAATAAAAAAGTAGCCGCTACTTTACTACAAGCAATTCTTTCAAGATAAAAGAGCTTTCTTAAATATTTTTTCGAAAGTGATATTAAAATTTTCCCAAATCTATTTTGATACTTACTTTTAGTATTGTGGGCGTGCACCACATAACGATTTATACCTGAAAGCTTCGCTAAAAGAATCCCTTTCGTCGCTTCCCAAGCATCATCTGCGTTAATATGAGCTATAACATATTTTTCTTTCCTTAAATATTTAGTAAGAATAAAAAAGCGCATCAAAAATTTAGAAAGCTTATTTTTTTTATATGGTTCAATAATTATTCGAGCATGGCGCTCTTTTATTTTATCAAAATAAGTAGAATCCTTTACTTTGATTTTTGATAAGAAATCAACCTGGTAGTCTTTAACTAAAGATTCTGTTAAATTCCAGGCAATAACAGATCTACCTCCACGTCCAAAATTTTCAGCCCCTATCATCAAAACCTTAGGTCTATTACTAATATTTTGAGCTTCAACTACATCATTTACAACTTCAATATTAGAATCTAATGATAATTTTTTCATATTTATTTTTCAAATGATCCTTTCTCTGGGAAAATCCCATCTAAGACTTTTACTAAGTTATTTACTTCCATTTCAAAATTATCAGAATTAAAATCATCATTAACACAAATATTCTTATACTTTTTAGATGTTAGTAGTTCTCTCACACGATCCTTATCTCCTATTGAAACATAGGTACCAAAGTTTACATCTTGTGGATAAAACATATTAGTTTCAATATTCCAATATCCCATCAACCAATGATTAACATCTTCTAATGTTCGGAATCTATTCGAAGAAACATTATTAAAGAGTTCTGGCTCAAGACTCCACAATTTCTTGAAAGTTGACTTCAAATGAGGTTGTGAAACATGGATATCCTTGTAGGCAGGAATACCATTTTTTGCTAGTGATAATAGATTAGTTAAATTTGATTTACCATATCGATAGTTAAAAAACTTCAGTGGGTGTTTTTTTAACGACTTTCTATTAAAGAAATACTTATTCATCACCAGAATATTATTCAACTCAATGTGATTAAACTTCTCTAATGGGATGATAAAACGATAAACACCTAGAAGTCTCGGCAAACCATTTTTAAAGTAGTCTTCTGGTTTCAACGGTTGAGTCAAAAAGAAATCGTCATTAAAAATAACAAAATGTTCACTTAATTCTGGGATTCGATGAAGATTAAGCTCAATAACATTTGAATTAAAGGTAGGTAAAAATTCTTTTGGTATATAGTCGCTATGCTTGACCACTCTAAGTTTTGGATGAGAGGTATCTAACCATTCTGGTAAATGCCCTTCGGTTATTAAAAATATTTTATTAACCCATGGTGCAAACTTTTCTATTGATCTGAACCAGTAGTGAAAAGTGTTCATATCTCTAAAGCGATGTTCTGAGTTAAGTGAATTATCTCCAGAATATTTAGCCTTTGAGCGCTGCCAATTCAAATCTGTATTATCTACCCACGTCACAACAAAATCAATCTTAGGTATTTCAACCATTATACTACTCTCCTTCTCCAAGTAATAATTTTTGTACCCTCTTTACTTCAATACTAATTTCAAAATGCTTTTCAATAAATTTCTGAATAATCAAGTCTCCATTTAAGCGCTTATCATTATTTTTAACTGAAAGAAGGACGTCAACCCACGAAGAAATCGGTGCATCTAAATCTAAAAATGTTGTCAAGTCAGTAACATTAACCTTTTTAGTAACACTTGTAGATGTGATAACGGGCAAACCATTTGCTTGAGCTTCTAATGCAGCTATCCCCAATCCTTCAAACCTTGACGGAAAGAAAAATACATCAAAAGTACTCAACCATTCCGAGATATTACTCTGAACACCAGTAAAGATTACCTTATCTCTCAAATTATAATCATTAGTTTTTTTAATTAGCATCTCTTTATCAGGACCATCACCCACTAATATCAATCTTGAATCTTTACTTATATTCTGAAAATCACGGAATACCTCTAACATAAATTCCTGATTCTTTTGATATTGCAAGCGTCCAACATTTCCCAAAACAAAAGTAGATGGTGCAATATTATTTTGATTTCTCAATTTATTTCTTGCTTCTTGATTAAATTTTGATTGAGCAACATCAATGGCATTTGGAATTATTTGTACTTTATCTGTATGTATATCTTCATAAAAAAAGGTTGCAGCACCTTCCGAGCATGCCCAATAATCTGTAGCATAATATTTTAGCAGCATTTGATTTTTCTTATGATAAAATCTTTTTATCGCTCCCTTAACCCCAGTTTCCATATGTTTAGAATTATGACTATGAATAATCCTTCTAGGAATATTATATTTTTTAGCTAACTTAAGATAATCAATATTTGCTAAGTTATTCAAATGTACCCAGATAGCATCATACTTACCTGCATTTTTTTTAAAAAATCGGTGAAGTTCTATTTTATTTTTTAATGGTGACTTTCCAAATGAAGGAATATGATACATTTTACAGTTCATTAATTCGAAAATATCTTCGTAAGCAATATTATTCATCGTATTGGATAAAAAATCAAACTGAAGCTTTGTTTTATCAAACTTTTGTAAATAGTTTAGTACAAAACTCTCCATGCCACCAGGATTTTCTGTCATTCCTACAATAAGTACTTTTAGCAAATTATTCTCCTTTGACTCTGTTAACTTCTATTTAAGAAACGTCTATATAACCCTGTTAATATATCTGCATTTTTTATAATATCATATTTAGGATCTAAAACAACCTCCTCACTTCTTTTACTAATATCAATTCTTGCAATAACTTCACACCACATCTCAACACCTTGTTTCAAATCTAAATGAACAATATTAGCAGAAATATCTGCATCTTCTGGCACTCCTGTCGAGGTTACACAGAATAGCCCATTAGCCTGTGCCTCCAAAATAGAGATTCCCAACCCCTCATATATAGATGGAAAAACAAATAAGTCAAATACTTGCAACAGTTCTGGAATATCATTTCTATCTCCAAGAAATTTAACTTTTTCGCTCAAATCATGCTTTATAACTTTTTTTTCTAATAACTCTCTATCCTCACCGCCACCAACCAGCACTAATTTATAATTTGGATTTTGAAGAGACAATTTTTCGAGTATACTTAATAGAAAGATTTGATTCTTTTGCGAAGTAAGTCTACCGGTGTGACCAATTACAATATCTGTTTTTAAAAAGCCAAATTTTTTACGTAATGCTACGCGACGATCACCGTCGAAAATATACGCACTATAATCAATTGCATTTCTAACTATATCATACTGATGATTTGGAAATAGAAAATCTCCAGCTAAAGCTGTGCAAGCCATACAGTGATTAGCATATTTTTTCCCAACTGCTAAAAGTGGAATATTCCTAAGTGAATGTATCAAAGTATCAGCTGCCTTATTTTGATGACTATGTAAAATTCTAACTGGTACCTTATATTTTTGGGCGTATTTCAAATAAAGAAAAGCCGCATTTGCCATATGACAATGCACAACATCGTATTGATTTTTCGAAAGAATGTCAACATAGTTAGATTTTATGATTGAAAAGTTTTTAGGAGAAAATTTAGGTAAAAGAAAGACCTTTCCTCCAAAATTTTCTACTTCAGAAACATAATCTAAGGCGTTAACATCGTGAGAAAGAATATCTATTTGAAATTCTTTCATATTCAAATGACGTAAATTATTCATTACAAAACTCTCAATTCCGCCTGAATAATTAAATGTAGGCAAAATCATTAATACTCTTATTTGAGAAGCCATCCTACCCTCTCTAATATATGTGATATTTTCTAAATTTAGTTAGTAACTAAAACTTAATGTAACTTAATCTTATAATTTCCAAAATAAAAACTATTATCAAATAATACCGACTTAATAATATATGCTGCAATGAAAATTTTTAATGTATTTATATTTAATATCGTCTCATAAAATCGATTTGAAAATATCAACATGATTAAATCGTTAAATAAAAATGCATACACAAAAAGAGTCATTGTTAACATATTTTTGTGTGAAGATATCCTAATGCTTCTATAAACAGTCGTATAATAAAACGAAATAATCGCTACTAACACACACATCCCAATATAACCAAAATCATATAAAAATTGATAGAAAGTCGTATAAACATTTCCCAATTCGTACGTGCTGTTGTATCTTACAAAAGGAAGATATAATTCTATTGATTGTAAATTATGTTTGGGGAGCCAGTAATTCCAAAATGAAATAAAAGTTTGACTTCCAAAATAATCTTGAACTACAGGAAACTGATATTTTTGAATAAATAAATCTAAATTGTATAAAGGCGCTCCAAGATAGATATACAAATAGTGAAATACATTATACTCGACAGCACGACCATAAAGTGTCAAACTAATTGTAAACAAAGCAACGACAACAATTGAAGCTTGAACAATCTTCCTCAATACCTTTCGCATTTGCTCTCTTGTATATCCTTTATTCAAATTTAGAATATAAAAAAGGAAAAAAATAAATGTTACTAGACGAAATATCGGTGATCTACTTCCTCCCAAATACATTTGACCAACTAGCAAAATGATAACACTAAAATCTAACATTTGAAATGTTTTATTTGAAATAAAGTTTTGAACGATTTTATAAGCAATCAAATATCCAAATGCCTGAGTTATTATCGAAAGATTTGATACAATTCTGGGTAAATTTATATTTAAAGTTGAAAAACGTTTTGAATCAAATTTTATGAGTTTATCATATAGAGCAATCTTCTCGGTCAAACTTGCTCCCCCGAGTCCACTTACTGCCGCAACTTGTCCTAAGCGTCTATACTGAAAGTAAATCACAACAACAAATGATAAAATAGCCAAATAATATACATACTTCGGGACAGCTATTGGTTTATTTACACTCAGATTATCCAAGTAAAAGCCACTAATTTCTCTATGTCTTCGCCCCAAATTAATAAAGTTAAAAATAGTGAATAATAGATATGATATAAACAATATTATTAGTACTTCAACATGGAATTCTAAATTTAAATATGTTAGCGCAAATATATTAAATATTCCTTGAATCAAAAATAACAACGGAAAGATGACAGCAGGATTAAAAAAATCATTCTTAGTCAAAAAGAGGTTTAAAATCACAAAAAACAAAGAAATCAAACAAATACAAACTAAAATCATAACTTTACTTTCCTAACTATTCTAAAAACTCTTCCCATATTTTTTACCTAAAAATTTAGCTTGTAGGAACGCTTTCCCTTTATTCCACAGGTTCACTTTTTCCATGTACATAAATGGAATTTCTTTTGGTTTTATATTTTTTTTGTTCAACCAAACATTGAATAGTAATTCACTGACACGACCATACAAACGAGCTTCAAAAGGACTATAGTTCGACATATCAATAACTTCATAAAGCTTATCTAAAATCGGAAAAAGCCAAGAAAGGTAATCATCAACTAATTCTTTTTTCATGATAAACATATTGAACATATATCCACTGCGTTGTTTCATCACTTTATCGTAAGATTCTAAATAATCAGGAGAAATCTTCGCAATAATTTCACGCGTTTTATCTAAATGACTACCATCAAGAGTATGCGCATAGTGCGAATAAAGTGTCTCAATATAGTACTTACGCTTTTTAGGTACAATAACGTCAGTTTCATCTAACATTTCTTCAACATCATTTTGTGACAAAATAACATCATCAATTTTAATGTCATCAGTATAAGGTTGACTTTTATTAGTAAAATATCGACGGTAATGGACTAAACCAAGATAATCACATTCAAGATTTTTCCACGCCCAATACAATCCTGTCAATTCACAATAATAAGGATTAAGACTAGAAATATTATCTCCAGTGTTATCTCCTATATAACCTAAATCTACCTTCCCTTCACGACCAACATGAAGAGGAAGGTACAGATTAGCATCTTTAGGCATCTGAAACTTTTTATGAGTTGCTACAATTAATTTTACGTTTTTCAAAACACCGTTCCTTAGTATTATTTAATCCAATTCATTCTCTACACATTCCAAAGCTGCTTCGATGACTTTGTGCATGTCATAATAACGATATTGTCCAAGTCGTCCACCAAAAATAACATTTCCTTGCGCATCTGCCAGTTTCTTATATTCTTGATAAAGATTGTTGTTACGATCGTTATTTACTGGGTAGTAAGGTTCATCACCTTTTTCCCAAGTTTTAGGATGCTCTTTAGTAATAATGGTCTTCTCTTGAGTTCCAAATTCAAAGTGTTTATGTTCGATAATACGAGTGTATGGTGTTTCAGAATCTGTGTAGTTAACAACAGCATTTCCTTGATAATTTTCCATATCAAGGAGCTCAGTTTCAAAACGAAGGCTGCGGTATTCTAACTCACCAAGTTGATAATCAAAGAACTGATCAATCATTCCTGTAAAGACAATTTTAGGGAATTCTTTCAAATATTCATCTTTATTATCAAAGAAATCTACGCCAGTTTCGACATCAATATTATCATGCGCTAGCATTTTTTCAATGATTTGTGTATAACCACCGATTGGAATACCCTGGTAAGTATCGTTGAAGTAGTTATTGTCATAAGTCAAACGAACTGGCAAACGGCGAATGATAAAGGCTGGCAATTCTGTACAAGCTTTACCCCATTGTTTCTCAGTATAATCTTTGACAAGCTTTTCGTAAATATCTGTTCCCACAAGTGAAATAGCTTGTTCTTCTAGATTTTCAGGTTCTTTTCCATTAAGAACGGCACGTTGTTCATCAATTTTAGCTTGTGCTTCTGCTGGCGTTACAACTCCCCAAAGTTTATTGAACGTATTCATATTGAAAGGAAGGTTATAAATTTCACCTTTGTAATTAGCAATTGGAGAATTTGTATAGCGATTAAATTCTGCAAATTGATTAATGTAATTCCAAATTTCTTTATTAGAAGTATGGAAAATATGTGCGCCATATTCATGCACTTGAATACCTTCTACTTCCTTAGTATAGATATTCCCTGCAATATGATCACGTTTTTCAATAACTTTAACTTTTTTTCCTTTTTTAGCAGCTTCGTGTGCAAAAATCGCACCGAATAACCCTGAACCGACAACTAAATAATCATAATTTGACATAAAAAATCTCCTATTTTTTCATATAACGTAGTAAGTACGTAGTAAATTCTTCTTTTAGCAACAATCCTACTAAACCGTAAATCAGCCCAAAAATAATAGCCGAAATAACTAATACTATAAAGAGTGAAGAAATATTACTAATAAATAATGTATTTGCTATTAAAACAAGAATAGTAGCTAATAAAGTAGATATGATATTTTTATACAATTTGACATTAGCCACAATTTCTTTCAAAAAATCACGTAATACATAGATTTGATAGCTTGTGACAAAAAATTCAGCAACTAAGGTACCAAAGGCTGCACCTGAGGCTCCAAACCTAGGAATAAAAATGGCATTTATTATTAGATTGACAATTGCACCCAAAGAAACAGATTTTAAAACATCGTTTTCTCTATCCATTGGAACTAATATTTGAATTCCTAATAAATTTGAAATTCCTATTAAGAACAAGGTTGGCATAATAATTTGCATAGGAAGTATTGAACCCGTGTAAGCATCCCCTGACAAAAAGTAAATACCTTCCTTAGCAAAAACTGTAAAATAGACCCACAAAGGGATTGATACAAAACATACAAATTGTAAAGAACGAACGGTTAATTCTTTAAATTCTTTAGTCTTTCCTTCCTTAATGTAAAAAGATAATCTAGGAAGAAGAACAGCTCCCATAGATGTTACCAAACTAACAAGTATTGTTTTTATTTTTACAGCAGCATTATAATATCCTACTGCTTCATCACCCTTCATAAATCCAAGCATTACTGAATCAAGATTAGTATATACAGTAGTTGCAATAGTCATCATAAAAAAACTAAAAATAGGTTTTACATGTTGACTAAGGTTCATATTAGGATACCATTTTAGATTAAGAAAACGTCGTAAGTTAATAAAATTAAAGAAGTTAGATCCGACACTTGCCAGAATAGTAATTGCACCATAAATGATATAGTCGCTTTTTTGATGTACCATCAAGAACATTAAAACAAGTGATACTAATTTCAAAAGAATTGATCTGATAGTGATATAAGAATACTGTTCCAATGCTTTATACAGCCACTCACAGCCAATCAAATTAAAGAATAGAGTAGCAATATTAATCATAAATAGAACCTTATCTTGTGCTATACGAGGTACTAAGATTATGGCAATAATATAGACAAGCAGTGATAATCCCATCGCAACAGAATTTATCACCATAATTTCTTGAACAGTTTTTGATAATTTGTCTCTGTCATTTCTAACTTTTGCGCATGCTCTAATACCATAGGTTGGAATTCCTAACATACCAACCATTGAAAAATATGAAACTATTGAGGTAGCAAAGGCAACTTTACCAGTACCAACAGGCAAAAGCACACGCGATACATACGGAAAAGTTATCAATGGGAAAATAAAATTCGATATAGTCAGAATAAAATTCATGAATATATTTAATTTTACAGAGACTTTTTTCCTATTTTTTTCTACTATCAATTCTATCTACTTCCCTCTCTTTTTAGTACGACTGCAAATGTTTTTGCAATTATCTTGAGGTCTTCTCTGATATTCCATTCTTGAATATATTTCATATCAAGAGCTACCACTTCTTCAAAGTCTGTGATATCACTTCGTCCACTAACTTGCCATAACCCTGTGATCCCTGGTTTTGTCATTAGGCGTTTAAAGTGATGTAATTCATAGTGATGATATTCATCAAGCGTTGGTGGGCGTGTGCCGACAAACGACATTTCTCCCTTCAACACATTCAGAAATTGTGGAAACTCATCTAATGACCAATCTCTTAGTTTGTGTCCAAATGGGAAGATACGAGGGTCATCTTCCATTTTGAACATCAAGTCTGTATCAAGGTCATTTTTGGCAAGTAAGTCTTTTTTACGTTCTTCTGCATCCATATACATACTTCTAAACTTGTAAATCTCAAATACTTTACCATTTCGACCAACACGTTTTTGTTTAAAAATCAATGGTCCTGGTGATTGTTTTTTCACGATTGGTGCGATGATAATCGCAATGATTGCTGTCGCTAAAATTCCAAATAGTGAAATAACGATATCCATTAAACGTTTTAAAACGAGTTGTCTGAATTTGACGATATTAACCGCCGTAGTTACGAAGGTTTGATTGCCAAGTTTTTTAAGGACATTATCACCAACGTAAAATTCAGAGTAATTTCCAATAGCCACTGTTGTGGGAATTCCTAACAATTTCAGACAGTGGGCAATCTCAGCGTGATCTTTCTGATTACCAGTTGTCACAAAAATTTCATCAACTTGATGGTTAGCAACAAAATTACGAATTTCTTTAGCATTTTTTAGAACTGGTTGCTCAACAGCTTGATTATCATAACTACTAATATAAGCTGTTACTTTGTAGTTAAAGCGATTAAGTTCTTTTTCAAGATTATCACCAGTACTAAAATCAGTAACCAAAAGAACATTCTTGGTATCTTCTACACGATTTTTAAATAAAGCTTTAATCAGTATTCGACCAAGGAATACAAATAAAGAAGTTAAGATAAAAATCTGAAGTAAGAAGAAATATGACATTTGTGAGACATCATAAATAAAACGAAATTTACCTAATATCAACACAAATGAAAATAGAACAAGTACTTTGGCGCCATAAGTAATAGCAGCTTTTAGTTCTTGGAGATAACCACGTTCTGAAACAGCTGAATACTCATCACTCATAACTCCCACAATGATAATCAGGAGCCCGAAAATAACAGCAAAAAACTTGCTATCAAAAAAATGGTATGAGTAAAAACCCGATAGAATCAGATAGCTTATCACCAAAGCAACACCATCTGCTAATAGATAATAAATTTTCTTTTTCGAATCTTCGCTATACATGCTCCCTTTTTCCCTATCTAAGGTAGAAGATCAATTATTTTTTACCTCTACCATTTTTTGATGTTTTTGCGGCCTTGCCATAACTTCCATATGAACCATAACCTCCATAGCTACCATATGAACCATACTTATCTAAATGAATATCGTATTTATTCAAAATAACTCCAAGGAAAACTGAACCACTTTGTTCCAATTGTTCTTTAAGTTTTGTAATTGTACGGCGTTTATCAGCTCCAGCTTTTGTTACAAGTAAACTTGCATCTGAATGGTGCGCTAGGATAGCGGCATCGATAACCAAACCAAGTGGTGGTGTGTCAACGATAACATAATCATAGAGCCCACGAACAGTTTCAATCATCGCTTTGAAGTTGTCATTTTGAATCAACGATGTTGGATTTGGTGGAACTTGCCCAGCAGGAATAATCATCAAATTATCAATACTTGTGTCACAAATAACATCTGATAACTCTGCATTTCCAGACAAGAAACTTGTCAACCCTTGATAACGTTCATTAGATTTAAACGTTCCTGACATGACTGAATTACGTGTATCAGCATCAATCAAAAGTGTACGAAATCCTGCACGCGCAAAAGAAATCGCAAGATTGACAGACGTTGTTGATTTTCCTTCGCCAGGTTGAGCTGAAGTCAACGTAATGACTTTTAAATCACGGCCGCTAAATTGAATATTGGTACGGATAGAATTGTAATATTCCTCCATAGATTTAACCATTTGAGCTTTAGCTCTCACTAATTCTAATTGTGGCATTACAATTTCTCCTTATAATTTATCAATATCTGGTACAACTCCTAAAAGTGTCATACCAAGCACTTCTTCGACATCTTCTGGACGACGAACGCGATCATCAAGTACTTCAAGTACAAGAATACTAACAATAGCCAAAAATCCACCAACAAGTGCACCTAAAGCAGCATTGCGCTTGATATTAGGTGATGATGGCTTACTAGCAACCTCAGCCGCTTCAAGTGTTGTTACATCATCTACTTTTGTAACAGCTTTAATCTTTTCAGCAGCTACTTCACGGATAGTATTAGCGATATCTGAAGCTTCCTGTGCATCTGTATCTTCAACAGAGATTGAAATCACACGTGTATCTGTCGGAATGTTAACAGAAATCATCCCTGATAACTCACTGGTTGATAGCGACAAATTTTCTTGATCAATAACAGATGATAAGACCTCATTTGATGTGATAACTTCTTTATAGTCATTAACAAGATAAGAACCTGCTTGTAAATCTTGGTTAGTTAAACTACTATCACTACTTCGACTCACAACATAAATACGAGTTGTAGAAGTATACTTAGGTTTGATTAAAAAGACACTACCAAGCAAAGCCACAGTTCCAACAACCAGTGCAATAAAAATAATGAAAAATTTTCTACTCCAAAGTTTTCTTAGCAAGTAGAGCACATCAATCTCGATACTTGCATTGTCATTTGAATTCATATTAACTCCTATAAATCTTTATTTTCTAATAAGGTTTGGGGATTCCCCTCGAAGAGAGCATAAGCTCTGTTTGCTCCAAAATCTTTTGTAATAATTTCTCTTGCTTCGTCCATAAATGGCGGTCTTGGTCCAAGATTATGCATATCACTTGCGACACAATGAACAAGATTTTTTTCCAAGAAATAACGAGCTCTTTTTTTAAACTGACGATATTTATCGCCAAATAATCTTGGCTTGAGAACATGTGAGCTATTGATTTGCGTGTAACATCCCATGTTAATCAATTCCTTAACACGCTCTTCATTAAACTCAAGCGCATTATAACGTTCAATATGAGCAACGACTGGTGTAATTCCAAGCATAATCACATTGCTAAGCGCTGTATGAATATCTTTCCATGGCGTTGTCATACTAAACTCAATCAATGCAAAACGCGTATTATTCATTCTTGGAATTTGATTGTTTTCAAGTTTTTCAAGAATATCACTACTATAATAAAGTTCACCACCATATAGAATTTCTAATCCTTCATATTTAGCTTCAGCAGCTTCTTTGACTTGGCTAAAATTAGCAAAAATCTTATCTTCTGGTGTTTCAAACATTCCTTTACGACGATGTGACGTTGAGACAATCGTACGTACACCCTGACGATAACTTTCACCAATCAAGGCTAAACTTTCTTCTATAGTAGTTGGTCCGTCATCTACATCAAAAACAATATGTGAATGAATATCAATCATCTACTTACCTTCCATAACATCTTTAATAGCTTGCGATGCACTTGCTACACTAGCATCATCCAACTGAATCATATAAAGACTTGCAGTTGGCATGGCATAAGAAGTCAATTCTCCTGTTGAACCTGTACCAGTTACTTCTTGTGATGTGATGGTAAATTTCTTACCTGAATCAAGCTGTGCATTAGCAAGGCTCATCATTGTATCTAATGACATATCAGTTTGAATAGAATCCTGCAAGGTAGAAATAATTGTTGAGTAATTTGAAATTGAATTTAACGATGTTAATTTATTAACAATAGCTTGAATAACTTTGATTTGATTATTACCACGATCATAGTCGCCATTATCAAGACTATAGCGTTCACGAACAAAAGCAAGTGCTTCCTCACCTGAACTTAAGTTAACATTTCCAACTTCAAATGAATAGTTACTATTAGTATAAGAAGTAAAGGCTTGATCATTATAAACTGTCACACCACCAATAGCATCAATCAGATTCATAAATGATGTGAAGTTGATACGGGCATAATAATCAATATCGATACCATAAAGATTTTCTAGTGTCTTTTCAGATGTTTCAACACCATAGATACCAGCGTGTGTCAGTTTATCGTATTGATCTGCACCGCCGTCTGGAATTTGAACATATGAGTCACGTGGCGTTGTGGTCATCAAAATCTTGTGTGTATTCATATTCACTGTCAAGATGATATTAACATCTGAACGTGAAACGGTCGAAATAGAACCATAGGTATCAATACCACTAATATAAATGTTAAAGACATTAGCGTCAGATGATTTTGCTTCGCTTGAAACACTTTTCTTAATTTTATAGGTATAAATTGTTTTCAAGTTTGATTCGTAATCATCATATGATAGCTCAAGTAAGCTTGAATAAGCACTGTTCAAAACCATTGCTTGACTTGAACCATTAATCAAATTTTCATAAGCAGCTTGATAAGAATCTACTGTTTCTGTCGCTAAATCAACACCTTTGTCAGATTTGATTTGTGAGATTAAGGCATCAATGTTGCTGCCGTCAGCATTAGTCGGTGCTTGAACACTTGATAATTCTGTCACATCTGAAATCGAGCTATCTGCTGGCACCACAACACTCATCTCAATTTCTGAATATGAAGCTGATTCGTTCATATTGTCAGCTACGTCAATCAATGATTTAAAGGCAAAAAGTGAAATAGCTGCGATAATTGAAAAAATAACTAAGAGAACTGTCACAACGATTTTCCCTTTTTTCCGAATTATCAAAACCAAAGATATAAGGAATACAGCAACTAGTAAAACGGTGTAGATAATATTCAGATGACGAAAAGCTAGAATATTATTGGCATACATGAGATAAGTTGCGATTCCCGCTAACAAAGCAAACAACACTAATAAAACACTATTTACTATCGTCTTCGTATCAAAACGAGAATATGAACGTGAACTCTTATGATGTCTTCTATGACGTGAATGTGTAGGCATTTTAAATCTCCGATTCCTATAAGGATATTAACGTTCCTATTTTAGCACTTTTGTAATAGTTTTGCAATTTTATAATTTTCTAAACCTTTACGTTTGTAGGCGCTTCCTAAAGCATTATTTGAGAAATATAAGCGTTTTATTTTAAGAAAAGTAAATCAATCACTAAAATGTTACGTTTTAGTTATCTTTTTGTAATTTTGTTGCTGTATTGTAAACATTCGTTTTTAAAGCAACTCCCATCATAAGAAAACGTCGTCTACTTGCGGGATTTGCGATTTTGAGCTAAACTAAGGCTATGAGAATACAACAATTACATTACATCGTTAAAATCGTGGAAACGGGCAGTATGAATGAAGCTGCCAAGCAACTCTTTATTACTCAACCAAGTTTGTCAAATGCTGTTCGTGATTTGGAACGTGAGATGGGGATTGAAATTTTTATTCGAAATCCTAAAGGAATTACCTTAACAAAAGATGGTGTCGAATTTCTATCTTATGCGCGTCAAATCCTTGAACAGACTGCACTTCTTGAGGAACGTTACAAGAGTAAAAATACCAATCGTGAACTCTTTAGTGTCTCTGCTCAACACTATGCTTTTGTGGTCAATGCTTTCGTTTCTTTACTCAAGGGAACTGATATGTCACGTTATGAACTCTTTCTTCGTGAAACCCGAACATATGAAATCATCGATGACGTCAAAAATTTTCGTTCAGAAATCGGAGTACTATTCTTAAACAGCTATAACCGCGACGTTTTGACTAAGATGTTTGACGACAATCACTTGACTTATACAAGTCTTTTTAAGACACGTCCACACATTTTCGTCAGCAAAAACAACCCGTTAGCTGAGAAAAAACTCGTGACTATGGAAGATCTTGAAGATTTCCCTTACCTAAGCTACGATCAAGGAATTCACAACTCATTCTACTTCTCTGAAGAGATTCTATCTCAAATTCCGCACAAAAAATCAATCGTTGTTAGTGACCGTGCTACACTGTTCAATCTTTTGATTGGTCTTGATGGCTATACCATTGCGACTGGTATCTTAAACAGCAACTTAAACGGAGATGATATTGTATCTATTCCACTTGATGTTGAAGATATGATTGATATTGTCTACATTCGCCACGAAAAAGCTAACCTTTCTAAAATGGGCGAACGTTTCATTGACTATCTTTTGGAAGAAACAACCTTTTAAGAGTATGTAAAAACGCCAATGATTATAAAATCATTGGCGTTTTTGATAAGATATTATGAAAGGTTAATCTTCCAGTTCTGCTATTTCACGTTTAGTCTTGAAAGAATATCACTTTCAAGTCTAATCGGAAATGGAAGCCCCTTTGTTATCACACTTTGAACCAGAAATAAACGAATAGCTGTCGACATATCAAGACCTAGTTCTCGGTAGATTTTTGAAGCTTCATTTCTTAGCTCATCATCGATGTCGATTTTGATTAATGACATACCGCCCACCTCTTTTCTGAATATTCTGATAACTGTATTATAGCACATTTTTTCCGTTGGAAACACTTATTTATCATTTTTTATGGTATGATGTGAGCTTTTTGGCATCTTTTCGTTCCAAATAACCAAAATACCACTTGGAAAATTTCCAAGTGGTATTTTTCAATCCTTCAGTTCTTCTTTAATCATCTCATTAACGCTATCAAAATAGAAATTTTCTTTATCATATTTGACACCAGCATAAATAGCTAAGTCGATGATTTTGTCTAAGAAGGCTTGCGACGAGAAATTTGTTGTTCGGTGTAACTCTTCTTCATCAAAAGGTTTGATGAGGTGAGCTAGAGGATTTCTGACTGATTTTTCAAATTGACGAAGTTCTACGATCAGTTCTTTAATATGCTCTGGAAGCTGACTGTATTGTAAAAGCTCCGCTAAACTACGAGACGTTACCTTTGCATCACGACGAGTGGTTAGGTATTTGTGAAAAATAGCATAATCGCTCTGCTTCATTTCCGCAAAAAGCCAAGTATCATATTGGTCATTCTTGGCATCATGAATAAAGTCCTCAAGATTTGGAATATCACGTTTAGCCAAGCGGTAAAAGAGTCGGTAAAGAATTGGGCTAACAGAGCGCACAAAATCGATAATGTTACCATCTCTGACCTTAGCCTCCAAGTCCATGATGTAATTAGCCAGCTGCTCTTCGCGGTGATGGTTAGCTATTATATCGAAGTCATAGCGACGTAAAATAGCTCGATTTTCAGCTTGATGTGCAAAGGCAAAATCAATATTTAGTTCACGGCGTTCTTTTAGCATTTCTAAAAGATAGCGGCTTTGCGTTGGAAAATTCACTTGCTGCTCTGCTATTTTCCAAGCGTGATTATAAGCATAGACATCCAAAAGGATGCCTATTGTCTCGTAAATCTCCTGCATTAATCAGCAATAAGAGTCTCAAGACCAACTTTCATCATGTCAGTGAAAGTTGTTTGACGTTCTTGAGCCGTTGTGTCTTCGTCAGCAACAAGGCTATCAGAGATTGTCATGATACCAAGCGCTTGAACACCGTGTTTTGCAGCGAGATAGTAAAGAGCAGCAGCTTCCATCTCAACGGCTTTAACACCAAGTTGACCAAGTTTGACGTTGTTTGCAGCAAAGTCTGAGTAAAAAGCATCAACTGACAAGACGCTACCAACATGAGTTGTCATGCCAAGGTCTTGTGCAATGTGATATGCTTTATCAAGCAAAGTGAAGTCAGCGATTTGCGGGAAATCATATTGTGGCCATTCGTTTTTAATCATGCTTGAAGTTGTTGCAGCAGCTTGTGCCAAAACAAGTTCACGCACGTGAACGTCTTTGTTAAGTGAACCTGCTGTTCCAACACGGATTAATTTTTTAACACCGTATGATTGGATTAATTCAGTCGCGTAAATTGAGATTGATGGCATACCCATACCTGTTCCCATAACGCTGACACGATGACCTTTGTAAGTTCCTGTAAAACCAAGCATACCACGAACATTATTAAAGCAGACAGCATCTTCTAAGAAGTTTTCTGCGATGAATTTTGCACGGAGAGGATCTCCTGGAAGTAAGATTTTATCTGCAATTTCGCCTGGTTTGGCTTCGATATGGATTGACATAAAAATTCCTTTCAATACGTTTAAAAATATTATTTATACAAACAGCTACCGCTACCGCAATGAGTAAAACTGGCAAAGCTTGTAAATTTTGCCCTGTAAATGAGACAACTAATCCGACTGCTGTTAAGGGAGCATTCATTGTAATCCCTAAAAAGACACTTAATCCAATTAGCATGGCTGAGTTCATCGAAATATCTGGAAAAGCTAACTGACAAAGCACAGCAAATAGAAATCCTAAAACTGCCCCCATTGAAAACGATGGTGTCAAGGTACCTCCGTATGCGCCATTTTTTAGCGTCAATAAGACAAGACAAGCTTTGATGATAAGAATAGGAATAGCATAAGATACAGCCATGCCATCAAAAACATCTTGCGCCAAAGCTCCGCCATTCCCCAAAATCTCTGGAAAATAGAGGGCAACACTAGCTAAAAGTAAGAAAGTTAAAGGTAACTTCCATAAGATGGCTTCATGAGTCTCTTTGCCAACTTGAGCTTTTTGGGTTAGACGTCGAAAAACTTCTGCAAGAGGGGTAATCAACACAGCTACTAACACTGCCAGCAGACAAGTGGCAAGATTGAGCGAAATTTGGCCACCATGATAAAGTGGTGCATCTGATATAACAAGTCCTGCAATAAGACTAGCAAAAATACTTGTCAGAGACACAGCCATAACATTCATCAATGAGAGCCCAACACCTAAAGTCTCAAAAGCAAAAAAGATGCTAGCAATTGGTACTTGATAAACTGCTGAGAGACCAGCTGAGGCCCCACAAGCAATTGCAAGGCGTCTATCAGGCAAGTTTAAACGCATATAATCAGAAATACGACCTGCTCCAAGTGCCCCAAGCTCTCGTGGCGCTCCTTCTTTTCCAATCGGAGATCCCGCACCAACCGAAGCTACCTGTAAGAGAATATTCATCAAGTGAATCCCTAAAGCTGGACGTTCAGAACATGGATTATCTGCTTTCATCTGAGATTTAACAGAGATAATGCGACGATTTTTTCGTTGCAACATATACCAGATTGACGCTGAAATAATCCCAGCAACAACAATCATTAGAAATTGTCTCTGAGAAATAGCTAGCACTTTTGTCTCTTCACCATGCCCTAAAACAACCTTCTCGACCAATTCTAAGAATTCATGAAGTAAAATACCGCCTAACCCAGCAACAAGACTCGTTGTAAGCAAGACTACTCCAAAACGTAAACAGTAGCTAAAATTTTGAAATCGATTATTTTGTAATGGCATTTAAAAATTGTTCTAAAACATGACTTATTTCAAGTTAGCTAAAAATAGTTAATTTGAAAGTAAGGGCATATAAGGTCCTCAAAAACGAAGACCTCATGTGTTTGTTTTTTGCGTTTCATAGAATAAAATGATTAAAGTTCTGCCAAAACAGCTTTAACAAGTGTTTTGAAATCTTCTTTAATTTGTTGTGTTACAGCAACCACTTCTTCGTGGTTAAGTGAACTTTGGAAACCAGCTGCATGGTTTGTAATAGCAGAAATTCCCAAGACTTTCAAACCAGAGTGTGCGGCAACAATAACTTCTGGAACTGTTGACATACCAACTGCATCAGCACCAAGTGTTTGGAAAGCACGAATTTCAGCAGGTGTTTCGTAACAAGGACCTGATACACCAAGGTAAACACCTTCATCAAGTTTGATACCGATTTTTTCTGCCACTTTATGAGCAATAGCACGATAATCAGCTGTGTAAGCATCTGACATATCTGGGAAACGTGGACCAAAATCATCAAGGTTAGCACCAATCAGTGGATTTTGACCAGTCATGTTGATGTGGTCAGAGATTGCCATCAATGTTCCAGGACCAAAGCCGATTCCACCCGCAGCATTTGTCACGATAAGTCCTTTACAACCAAGAGCTTTCATCACACGAACTGGGAAAGTTACTAATTCCATTGGGTTTCCTTCATAAAAGTGGAAACGACCTTGAAGAGCAAGGACTTTGTGACCACCAAGGTCACCATAAACCAATTGTCCTGCGTGTCCTGCTACTGTTGATTTACCCCAGTTTGGGATTTTTTTATATGGAATAACAACAGCATTTTCAATTTCTTCAGCAAGCTCGCCTAAACCTGAACCAAGGATTAATCCAAATTCTGGAGCATCACAGGCTTGTGACACTAGAAACTGACGAGCTTCTTCAATTTTTTCAATAATGGTAGACATATTTAACCTCTTATACTAATTTATCTAAGAATGATTGACCAATCATTGCTTTTTCAACACCAAAGTTTTCAGCAATTGTTGCTGAGATGTCCGCAAAATGTCCGACTGGCAAGACACCATTTCCTTTGAATGATGGGCTGTAAGCCAAAAGTGGAATATATTCACGTGTGTGGTCTGTTCCTGTGTAAGTTGGATCATTACCGTGGTCAGCAGTAATCAATAGAAGGTCATCTTCCTTCATGTTTTCTAAGATTTCTGGCATACGTTTGTCAAAATCTTCCAAGCAATCACGGTAACCTTGAGCGTTACGACGGTGACCATACATCGCGTCGAAGTCCACTAGGTTTGTAAATGACAAACCTTTTGTGAATTCAGGCAACTGCATTGTTTTAAGAAGAGTATCAACACCGTGCATGTTTGATTTATTGTGCCCCATATCATTTGTGATACCTGAACCGTTGAAGATATCATTGATTTTACCAACGCCGTAAGTTGGTACACCAGCGTCAGCTAATTTGTTAAGAACAGTTGGTCCAAATGGCGACAATGCATAGTCACGACGGTTAGCTGTACGTGTGAAGTTTCCAGGTTCTCCAACGTATGGACGTGCAATGATACGACCTAGAAGTGCTGGACGTTCTAGTGTGATTGAACGTGCGTATTCACAGATTTTGTAAAGTTCTTCTACTGGGATAACGTCTTCGTGGGCTGCGATTTGAAGAACTGGGTCAGCTGATGTGTAGATAATCAATTCGCCAGTTTCCATTTGACGTGGTCCAAAATCATCAATAACTGCTGTTCCTGAATATGGCTTATTAGCTTCACGAATGACTTTACGACCTGAAAATTCTTCAATTTTTGTCAAAATGTCTTCTGGGAATCCACCAAGGAAAGTATCAAATGGTTCTGTAATATTAAGTCCCATAATTTCCCAGTGACCAGTCATTGTGTCTTTACCAAGTGACACTTCTTCAAGTTTAGTTGCATAACCTGTTGGTTGAGCTTCAGCTGGAACAGTTTTTAAAGGTGTTTCACGCGGAATGTTTCCAAGACCGATTTTAGCCATGTTTGGAACGTTAAGTCCGACTGTTTTTGAAATGTGACCAAGTGTGTCTGACGCACCATCAGGAACACCAGCATTGACAAAGTTATTGGCATCTGGTGCTGCACCAATTCCGACTGAATCAAGCACAACAAGGTGAATACGATTAAATGTTGACATATTTTTCCTACTCTAGGGTGGTTACGGTTGGCACCCAAAACCTCCTAATCATTATCTTAGCAATAATGATTAGAAATAATAATTTTTTGATAACATATAAACAGGAGACTATCGGCCATACATCAGTCAAAACATCTCCTGTAAACTTTCTTATTTAGCTTCTAAAATTTTAACGCCATCTTTTCCGGCAACGATAACTTTATTAACCATACCATTGAAAAGACCATGTTCAACAACACCGACCATGGCTTTCAATTCTTTACCAAGTTCGACTGGATTTTCAATGACACCAAGGTCAAGGTCGATGATATAGTTTTTCATATCAGTGACAAAGCGTTCGCCGTTTGCCATGCGGTATGATGGTTTGTAACCTTTTTTCTCAAATTCACGGAAAATGCGGTCAGCACCATATTGAACAACTTCAACTGGCAATTTGAAAGCACCAAGTTTATCGACTAATTTAGATTCATCGACAACCCAGATATACTCTTTACTTGGTGTTGCAACGATTTTTTCCATAAGAAGGGCACCGCCGCCACCTTTGATACCATTGAAGTTGCTATCAACTTCGTCAGCACCGTCAACAGTAACGTCGATAACATCAATGTCATCAACAGCTTTCAAAGGAATACCAAGGCCTTCTGCTTGAGCAGTTGTTTGACTTGAAGTTGTGACACCAACAACTTTAAGGCCTTCTTCTTTCATACGACGTCCAATTTCTTCAACGAAGAAATAAGCTGTTGAACCAGTTCCAAGTCCAACGACCATACCGTCTTTAACATACTGGGCAGCTGTGACACCAGCCATTTTTTTAAGTTTTTCCATAACAACCTCACCTAATTTATATAAAAAACAAAAAAATATCTATTTCCAACTATTTATTATATCATGATTTGGGGTAATTTTGCTAGGATTGATTGCTAGAGAATGTAAACTTCTCTCAATTTTTCTTTTGTGAAAATTCAAAAAATTTTCTTTCTTCTGCCTTTACTTGAATAATCGCTTTAAGTTGCTTGAAAGGGGCTTTTGCGTTACAATTAAATAAGATTTATTTTGAAAAAAATGTAACAAAAATAGATAGGAATGAATGGTAATGATAACAAAGGAATTCGATACAATTGCTGCGATTTCAACACCACTTGGTGAAGGGGCAATTGGTATTGTTAGACTTTCTGGGACAGCTGCATTAGCTATTGCCCAAAAAGTTTATCGTGGAAAAGACCTTAGCAAAGTTGCCTCTCACACTATCAACTACGGTCACATTGTAGACCCTGATAATGATGAGATTCTTGATGAGGTAATGGTGTCTGTTATGCTAGCACCAAAAACATTCACACGCGAAAATGTGATTGAAATCAACACACACGGTGGTGTTGCTGTCACTAATGAAATCTTGCAATTGGTTTTACGCCAAGGAGCTCGTCTTGCTGAACCTGGTGAATTTACCAAACGTGCATTTTTGAATGGCCGTGTTGATTTAACACAAGCTGAAGCTGTCATGGATATTATCCGTGCCAAAACTGATAAAGCAATGAATATTGCTGTTAAACAACTGGATGGTTCACTGTCAAAACTCATCAACGATACGCGTCAAGAAATCCTTAATACATTGGCTCAAGTTGAAGTAAACATTGACTATCCTGAATACGATGATGTTGAAGAAATGACAACAGCATTGATTCGCGAAAAAACACAAGAATTCCAAGAACTTTTGGAAAATCTCTTGCGCACTGCAAAACGTGGTAAAATTCTTCGTGAAGGTTTGTCTACTGCTATCATTGGACGTCCAAACGTTGGTAAATCAAGTCTTTTGAACAATCTTCTTCGCGAAGATAAAGCCATCGTTACAGATATCGAAGGAACAACCCGTGATGTGATTGAAGAATACGTGAACATCAAAGGTGTACCTTTGAAATTGGTCGATACAGCTGGTATCCGTGAAACTGATGACGTGGTTGAAAAAATTGGTGTGGAACGTTCTAAAAAAGCTCTCGAAGAAGCTGATTTGGTTCTTCTTGTCCTTAACAGTTCTGAACCACTCACTGATCAAGACCGTGCACTTCTTGAACTAAGTAAAAATAGTAACCGCATCATCTTGCTTAACAAGACAGACTTGCCAGAAAAAATTGAAGCTGATCAATTACCGGATGATGTCATTCGCATCTCAGTGCTTAAAAATCAAAACATTGATTTGATTGAAGAACGTATCAATCAAATCTTCTTTGATAATGCTGGTATCGTTGAAAAGGATGCCACATATCTGTCAAACGCTCGTCATATTGCTTTGATTGAAAAAGCTGTTCAAAGCCTTCAATCTGTTAACGAAGGACTTGAAGCTGGAATGCCAGTCGACCTTCTACAAATTGATTTAACACGTTGTTGGGAAATTCTTGGAGAAATCACTGGTGAAGCAGCACCAGACGAACTCATCACAAAACTCTTCACACAATTCTGTCTTGGAAAATAGGAAAAACTCGCCAAATTTGGCGAGTTTTTTAATACCTATTTTTCTAAAATACTTTTAACTCGTTTTTGAAGTTCTGGGATGACTTCTGCTTCAAACCAAGGATTCTTACGTTGCCAGATGTTATTTCGTGGTGATGGATGAACCAATGGAAAAAATTCTGGTAGGTAATCTTGATAGTGTCTTACAGTTTCTGTTAATTTTGCCGAAGATTTTTGGTGCAAGTAATAACGCTGCGCATAAGAACCTACTAAAATATGTAATTCAATATCTGGAGCCAAAGCTAAAGTACGTTTATGCCATTTATCAGCAAAACCCTTACGAGGCGCTAAATCACCAGATTTTCCTTTACCTGGGAAATAATAATCCATTGGAACCACAGCAAAAAGTCCTGATTCGTAAAAAGTTTCTCGGTCAACACCAAGCCATTTTCGCAAATTATCACCACTTGGGTCATTCCAATACAGTCCCGACTCTTGCGCACGAATGCCAGGAGCTTGTCCAACAATATTAATTCGAGCTGTTTTTGGAACTGTAAAAAGTGGTTTGATGCCTTGTTTTGTGTAGCTAGCATTTTGCTCATCAGCCATAATATCAGCCATCAATTGTTCAAGGCTGTCCATATCATCACTTCTTTCTAAAAATAAAGAAGAGTCTTTGTCGTAAAAAACTCTTCTTTTCAATTTAAAGGTTATTATTTGATCAATTCGTAAAGAGCTTCAGCGTAGATAGCTGTTGCACGGTAAAGATCTTCAACGTCAGCAAATTCATTTGCTTGGTGCATTGTGTTCACGTAGTCTGGGAACATAGCACCGAAGGCAACACCGCGTTTAAGAAGACGACCAAATGTACCACCACCGATAACTTGTTCGTAACCTTTCAAGCCAGTTTGTTTTTCGTAAACTGAAAGAAGTGTTGAAACCAATGGATCATCAGCTGGAACATAGTGTGGAGTGTGTTCGTGCTCTGACAATGTCACTGCTGTCACACCATCAAGTTTTTCAAGCTCAGCCTTGATTGTTTGAGCATCAGTTCCTTGTGGGTAACGGAAGTTAAGTGTGATTGTGTTGTCATCTGAGTTGCGGTCAAATTTGAAGACACCAGCGTTCATGCTAAGAGCACCCATTTTAGCATCTGTGTAAGCTACACCAAGATTTTCACCAGCAAAGTCTTTGTGAAGAACATTAGCTGTTGTATCAAGATAAGCTTTAGCAGCACCATCAAAGGCAAATTGGTTCAAGAATTTTGCAAGGTATGTTGCACCGTTGATACCAAGTTCTGGTGTTGAACCGTGAGCTGATTTTCCGACAACTGTCAAACGGAAAGCGTCGCCTTCTTGAGTAAGTTCAGCAGTCAAGTTTTCAGCTGTTGTGTATGCTGTTAATTTTTCTTGAAGTTCAGCCAACGTGCTGTCTGCAGTAAAGACGGCTGTTGCTGATTCTGGAACCATGTTATCACGAAGACCAGCTTCAAAGGTATTCAATGTGAAAGCACCATTGTTACTTCCTGCGAAGTGAAGGTATTCAGTAATATTACCTTTTTCACCATTGATAATTGGGAATTCCGCATCTGGAGCAAAACCAAAGTCAGGATCTTTCAAACCGTTGTGTGCGAAATAGTATTCCATATCGCCCCAACCTGATTCTTCGTCAGTACCAACGATGAAACGAACTTTTTTAGAAACTGGCAAACCAAGTTCTTTGATGATTTTAAGACCATAGTAACATGCCATTGTAGGACCCTTATCATCAGATGATCCACGCGCATAAAGGCGACCATCTTTAATCACTGGTTCATATGGATCTGTGTCCCAGTCGCTACCTGCAGGCACAACATCCAAGTGAGCAAAGATACCTAGAACTTCATCACCTTCACCAAATTCAAAGTCACCAGCATAGTTATCGATGTTACGAGTTTTGTAACCATCGCGTTCAGCCATTGACAAGAATTGTTCCAACGCTTTAACTGGACCAGGTCCAAATGGGTGTTCTTTGTCAGCTTTGCTGTCATCACGTTCAGAGTTGATGCGCAAAAGTGCAAAGAGATCTTCCATCATGGCATCTTTACGTTTTTCAACTTCTGCTTTAAAGTCTACTGTCATTTCTTATAACTCCTCCATAGGGCTAGTTTTTCCGACGAAAGAAAAACTGCCAATATTTTATCGTTTGAGTCAACTTACCAATAGTAACTCATATTTTAAGATTTGTAAACCTCGTTTGATGATTTTCCAAACCAAGTTTTCTGCATAAATCCTAAATTGGCGCCCTTAACGACGTTCAATAATTTCATCAACTGGCAGGCGATAACTTGGCTCAGGTTTATTATCACTGTAACCAACGGTTATCAAAAGCTCTGGACGAAAACGTTTATCAATTTCTAGAATATCATTAGTTAATGACTTATCAAAACCAAGAATGATATTTGAAGAAATATCCTGGTCGGTCAAAGCAAGAACTAAATTCATAGCAACAATACCAGCATTTAAAGCAAGGTATTCACCTTTACGTTTTTCATCAAAATCAGCATAGCGAGCAGGCAAAGTTTCCATGTAATAACCAAGCTTAGTATTATCCAAAGACTTAACACCGATACGGGCAATTTTACGTGAACGTTGAACCAAATCTGTATCCGTAAAGAGCGCTACAACATACTGAGCTTCTTGGACTTGTTTTTTATTAATCTCTGGAAGATCTTTAGCAAGTTCTTCTTTTTTATCTTGGACAACCACAAACTTCCAAGGTTGAATATTATTTGCACTAGGAGCTAAAGTAGCAATCTCAATAGCTGTGCGCAAATCCTTGTAATCTACAGGCTTGTCATTGAAAGTTTTGACGGCATGGCGCTTTTTGTTCAATTCTAGAAATTTCATTAAGCGACCCTCCTTTTTAAATTCTATGCTTCTTTATTTTATCATTTTTTGAAAGAGTTTACAGCTATTTTGCACGACAGCTACTTTGAAATTTCAAAGTAAAAAGACCAGAGCTGTGGCTCTAGTCTTTAATCCTCCTAATCAGAATATAAGCTACTGTTACTATCCATGATAGGATATTAACAACTATCAAGGGTTTGAACCATGCACTGATATGATAAGTAATCGTTAAGGTATTTTTACCTGCTTTTTGCATGACAGTTGGTGTTCCAATACCAGATAGTGTGTAATCTTTATCACTTAATTTCTTACCATTAAGGGTTAATTGGGTATCTTTGTATTTGACTACCGGAATAATTGCCCAGTCACTAACATCTGCAGTCCATGTCAGAGTTAGTTTATTATCACCTTGGGTCTTTTTAAAAGCACCTGTATGCCCCAGAACAAACTCTTCATACAAAACATACTTGTTATCTTTATTTGATTTATTGGTTGGCAAGTAATCAGGTGTTGATTTTGACACAATATCCAAGAGTTTAAACATGTCTGAGTCATAGAAACTAGCTCGAACATCCGCTGGATTTCCCCAGATAAAGGTATGTTTTTTGCGTTGAATGGGATGTTTGGTATTGTAATACTCGTCAATTTTCTCCATTTGCAATTGTGATAACTGCACAAGACTTAAGACATTAACCACAAGCAATCCTAGGGTTACGAGTTTTGACCATTTCTTATCAAAATAACGATCTAAAACCATGGCTGCTGCTAAAAGCAAAAGTACTGTAGCAGGCACAAAGAAACGGAAAGGAAATTGAATCAAGTTCACCAATGGCAAATTCAACTTATTGACGGTATACCATGGGAAAATACTAGTTGATAGAACTAGAAAAAGGAAAAATGCTCCCATGACAACACGCAGCAATTGATCAAAATGTCGCCAATGTCTAAATGAAAAGTACAATTGGTATAAAAGTACAAAAACAAGAGCTTTTGGCGTTAATAACCATTCTATACTGCGTTGGTTAACCGTCATAATATATAATTTTGAATTGATGAAAGGTTCTACTAGACTATTATCTTGACCTACATCAATCAGCGCCGCCCATACATTTGCTGTTAACAAGAGACTAAGTAAAACTGCCTGAACTCCTTTAACAAAGACTTCTTTTTTTTCATCAGATTTGAGAAATCCGTATAAATAAAAGGGCAAGTAAGCAACGATGAGCAAGAAACAGCTGAGCATGTGCACTTGCATCATAACCGCAACTGATATCGCTAAGCGCAGCACTCCTACTTTTTTAGTCCTAATAAAGTCTATAGCTGGAATTAAACACCAAGGCATAAAAGCCGCACCCCAACTTGAAAAACCTTGCCTAAAGGTCCAGTATTGAACAGAGAAGGTCATCATGTAAAAGGCAGCTATTCCTAAGGCAATCTTTGGCTTAACAGAAGCTCTTTTACTCAAGTGATACATTGAAAAGCCAGCAATCACACTCAATAAAAAGCGTGATAACAATTGATAGGTATACCAATTACGACTAAGAAGGACTAAAAGCCCCTGAAAGTAAGCAAAATAAGGGCCATACAAAGCATTGACAATTCGTCCTGAACTGTAAAAGCCATACAACGACATGAAATAACTAAAATTGCCAGTCTTAATTTGCATAGCTGTCTCATAAAATCGATTGTAGTGAAATAAGAAATCACTACCAGCAATAACACCTCGAGACATTAATTGGGGAAGCAATAATAAGACAGCAACCAGGACAATAACTAGACTTGGAAGCCATACATGCTTTTGACTTATCTGAGAGAGGCCTTGCTTCATTTTTTTAAACATGCGTATCTCCTTAAAAAATCCCTATCCATGTTAGCACAGTTTAAAATAGATTACAAACAGAAACAGAAAGCTTTCATGAAAATTTCTTATTTATATTCAAGAGTACCTTTCATTTCTTGCGAAAATTATCCCAAAATCTGATATCCTGCCTCTTCTAATACTCGGAGTGCGCTTTGAAAATCCGTTGTTTTCGTTAAAATGTAATCCGTGTTATAAGTCGAAATGGCAAAGATACCAATATTATTTTCTGCTAAAAGACTTGAAATTTTTGATAAAATGCCAATCAAAGAAAAGTCTAAAACACCCTCGATTCGAAAAGCTGACCAAGTCTTATCAACTGTCAAAGCATTTTCAGGGACAAGTGCAATCGGACAAACAAGTGATTTTTCGTCATCTGTTGCCCCAGTAAAAACAAATGGATTTTCCAGATTGACTTGTGAATAATCCTCAACTTGGCAAACAGCAAATTCTTCAGTAATCGGTTTAATGGTTAGCATTGACAGCTTCCTCCTTGTTTAATTTTTCTTTAATCGCAGTTGCGACATTTCGTGGAATGCCACAATTGATAATATCTTCCACGTCTGCTTTTTGAATATTTGGCAAGCTCTTGAAGTGTTTCATGAGTAATTGCTTGCGCTTTGGACCAAGTCCAGCAATGCCATCAAGTTTTGATGAGAATGAATTTTTAGAACGTAATTGACGGTGGAAGGTAATAGCGAATCGGTGAACTTCATCTTGAATGCGTTGAAGCAAGAAGAATTCTTCAGAATTTCGTGGCAATTCAACCACTTCTAAAGGATCTCCAAAGAGTAATTCGTGCGTTTGGTGTTTGTCATTTTTTTGCAGACCAGCGATTGGAATATCAAGACCAAGTTTATTTTCAATGACATCATGCGCCACATTGACCTGACCTTGACCACCATCGATGATAATCAAATCTGGTGGTGTCAATCCATCTTTCATCACGCGACTGTATCTGCGATAAATGACCTCACGCATACTGGCGTAATCATCTGGCCCCACAACAGTTTTAATCTTAAATTTGCGGTAATCTTTCTTACTTGGTTTCCCATTAACAAAGACAACCATCCCAGCAACAGGGCTTGTTCCTTGAATATTTGAGTTATCAAAAGCCTCAATGCGAACTGGTTTTGGAATATTAAGCAATTCACCGATATTTTCAATGGCACCATGTGTTTTACGGATATCTTTTTCTAGCAAATCAAATTTTTGTTGTAAGCTAACGCGAGCATTCTTGATAGCTAAATTAACCAACTGCTTCTTCTCACCACGTTGTGGTTTGATAATTTTTGTATCAACAACGGCTTTAACCAAATCAGCATCAATATCTTGTGGAATAAAGATTTCTTTTGGCACAAAGTGTTTGCTATCACGGTAAAATTGTCCCACATAGGTCAAGAAATCCTCTTCAGGGTCATTGTAGTAAGGAAACATATTGACATCACGTTGAATGAGTTTCCCTTGACGAACAAAGAAAACCTGAACACACATCCAGCCTTTATCAACGTAATAACCAAAAATATCACGATCCATCATATCTTGGTTCATAACACGTTGTTTAGTGCGAAGGGTTGAAATAGCTTGCAGTAAATCACGGTATTCTGCTGCGCGCTCAAATTCCATAGCATCTGCTGCTTTTTGCATTTTCTCCTTAAGTGCATCAACGATTTTATTATCTTGCCCATTTAAGAAATTCTTGACATCTTGTGCCATATTCACAAAGTAATCGTGATCTACATGGCAAATGGTATGGGCTTTACACTGACCAAGATGGTAGTAAAAGCAAACTTTATTAGCTGGGTTTGTACATTTTTTAAACGGAAAAATACGATCCAAAAGTCGCTTAATTTCTGTTGCCGCCCCAGAATCTGGATAAGGACCAAAATACAAAGCACCATCTTTTTTGATTTGACGGGTAATCATCAAGCGTGGGTACTGTTCATTCACTGTAATTTTGATAAATGGATAAGATTTATCATCTTTAAGCTTGATGTTGTACTTAGGCATATTTTCTTGAATCAAATTGATTTCAAGAAGAAGAGCTTCCGTATTTGATTCAGTGACGATGTATTCAAAGTCTTCAATTTCAGAAACCAAGAGTTCTGTCTTAGTATTGTGGCTACCATGAAAATAGCTGCGCACACGATTTTTCAGATTCTTAGCTTTTCCGACATAGATAATCTTGCCATTTTTATCTTTATGGATATAACAACCAGGACTATCTGGCAGTAATTCCAATTTATGTTTTATCAGTTCATTCATGCCTCTATTATAGCAGAATCACTTTTTCATTGCTTGTTAGAGAATTTTGAGAGCCAAAAACCACCTGAATGAGCTCTACAGGTGGCTTTTGCTGTATTAGGATAATAAAAGGAGAGCTAATTAATTATTTGGGACAAAAACGAGGTGTTCGTTGACAAATGCATCGAAACCAAGTTCACTCAATTCACGACCGTAGCCTGAATTTTTAATGCCTCCAAATGGGATTTCTGGGTGTGATGTCCAACCAGAATTGATAAATGACATACCAGTTTCAATTTTGGCAGCCACTTCTTTAGCATGGTCAAGATTTTTAGAAAAGACAGTACCACCAAGACCATAACTTGAATCATTAGCCAGTTCAATAGCTTCTGCTTCAGTATCAACTTTGTAAATAGAAGCTACTGGACCAAAGATTTCTTGATTAAAAATTGGATTTTCTTTGGTGATGTTTGTCAAAACTGTTGGCATGACAAAGTTTCCTGGATGATCAATGGGTTCATCACCATAAACCACTGTCGCACCGTTTTCTTTAGCCAGCTTGATTTGATCTAGGACTTCCTCTTTTGCGGCGGCTGAAGACAATGGTGCGAGAGTTGTCGCTGGGTCCATTGGGTCACCCCATTTCGCTGACTTAAAGTGTTTAACCACCATATCAACAAACTTGTCATAATTTTCTTGACCGACAACCACAAAACGTTTTGATGACGTACAAACTTGACCAGCATTGTAAAGACGAGCAAAGAAGACTGTCTTATCAAGCAAATCAAAGTCAGCATCTTCTAGGATAAGAAAAGCATCATTACCACCGAGTTCCATAGATGATTTTTTGAGATTAGCCCCTGCTTCTGCCGCAATTGAGGCACCTCCACGTTCAGAACCTGTCAAGCAAACGCCAACAACTCGTGGGTCTGCGATTGCTTTTGAGACTTGGCCATAAGATAAGAAAAGATTCTTAAAGGCACCAACTGGTGCACCAGCTTCCAAAACTAAATCGTCAAAAGCTTGTGCTGACGCTGGACAGATTGAAGCATGTTTCAAGATCATTGGATTTCCAATCATGAAATTTGGAGCAAAGACTCGCATGATTTGATAGAATGGGAAATTCCATGGCTCAACAGCTACCAATACACCCGTGGCTTGCTTGATATAATAAGCTTCACCATTGATATTTTCTAGCGGACGTGGTTTGAGGAATTCCTCTGCTTTATCAGCGTAGTAATCCGCAATTTCTGCACAAAGTTCGACTTCACCTTTTGCTTCCGTGAAAAGTTTTCCCATATCTTTTGTCATCACTTCAGCGTATTTATCAACGTCACGACGTAAAAGCTCCGCAATTTTATGTAATTGAACTTTTCTGTCGTCCAATCCACCTTCAGCACGCCATTTTTTATAAAGCGCATGCCCATTTGCCAAAGCAGCTTCTAAATCCACATCTGTCGCGTTATCAAAAGTTTTTAGAACTTCATTTGTGTAAGGGTAAGTTGTTTTGTATGCCATAATATCTCCTTTTCCTCTTGCTTGAATCAATAGCTTACGCTAAAAGCAAGTCCGTATGTGTCCATTATAGCACTACAGGAAACGTTTTCAAGAATTAAGCATGTTTTCTAACAAAAAAGAAGTCGAGCACTTCTGCCCAACTTCTTCTCTGTTACCAAATACCTAAAATATGCTGCATCAAAAGGCTGACACAAGTAATGGCAATCCAACAAGCGGCACCAACACCGATAGCTTGACCACCTGTTTTTACTAATTTGACTGGATTTGTATTAAGTCCAATAGCCCCCATAGCCATGACGATAAAGAATTTTGACAACACTTTAAGATTCTCAAAAATCGCCATATCTAGCCCAAGACCACTCGCAAGTGTTGTCACAATCGAAGCTAGTAAGAAATACAAGACAAACATTGGAAAGGCCTTTTTAAAACTAAAAGTTTTCTCAGAAGCTCCGCCATTTTTAGATTCTTTATAAGCCTTGTAAAATGACAAACCTAGTGTAATGGGAATGATAGCCAAGGTACGTGTTAACTTAACGATGGTTGCCCCATCCAAAGTATTTGACTGATGAATAGCATCCCAAGCTGCTGCTGTCGCTGTAACAGATGATGTGTCATTAACAGCCGTTCCTGCAAATAGGGCAAAGCCATGATTTGACAAACCAATCAAATCTCCTAAAGTTGGAAAAATCAACGCTGCGAGAATGTTAAAGAGAAAAATAACTGAAATACTCTTAGCCACCTCTTCATCTTTTGCCTTGATAACTGGTGCTGTCGCTGCAATAGCTGAACCACCACAGATAGATGACCCAACGCCGACCAAAGTCGCTGTATTAACGTCCAGCTTCAACCATTTTTGTAAGAAAAATGCCACGATTAAAGACGTTGCGATGGTTGAAATAATGATTGGTAGTGACTGAGCACCAACTTTTAAGACTTGACCTAAATTAAGACCAAATCCTAATAAAACCACAGCTGTCTGTAAAATGTATTTTGAGGTAAAACCAATGCCTTGGGCGGTTTGTTTGCGATTATGATAAAAACTTCCCACAAACATGCCAAGCAAAATAGCAAAGACTGGAGCACCGACCAAAGGAAAAGCTTGACCTAAGAACCAAGCTGGCAAGGCTAAAATAGCACATAGCACAACGCCAGGTACTTTTTTCTGAATAGCATTCATAATAAATATCTCCTTTTCACGTCACTCATTATACCCCGCTCTACCTATAATGTAAAATTATGATTTTTTATGATACAATAATGAACAAGAATACTAAGGAGAATTAGAATGCTCGATTATCGTGTTTTTACCTTTATGAAGGTCTGTGAAACCTTGAATTTTACTCAAGCAGCAAAGGAGCTTCACATCACACAACCAGCTGTGACCAAACATATTCAAGCCCTGGAAACAGAATATCAAACCAAACTCTTCACGTTTTCTGGCAAACATTGTCAACTGACTCAAAGTGGTAAAGAATTGCTTGATTTACTGACTACCATGAATACTGATATTCAGCATTTTAAGACACACCTCAAGCAAGATTTACAGCCACTTCATTTTGGAGCAACATTAACCATTGGAGAATATGTTTTAACGGATTCATTAGTTAATCTTCTAGCTAAGCATCCTACTTTTCAAATTAAAATGCTGGTGGATAATACCGAAACACTATTAAAAGCCATTGATAAGGGCGAGATTGATTTTGCCTTGATTGAAGGTTTCTTTTCAAAAGAAAAATACGATTTTCTCCCTTATCGAACAGAACCTTTCATCGCTGTTACCTCACCCGACTCTCCTCTAGCAAGCGGCATGCATTCTCTGGAAGAACTCCTCAATTATCCAATTATCGTTCGCGAACAAGGCTCTGGTACACGTGAAATGCTTGAAATCACATTAAAGGAAGCTAATCTCACCATTTCTGATTTCAGTAAAATTACCGAAATTGGGAGTCTTAATACCATCTGTGAGTTGGTTAGAAAAAATCTTGGGATTACTTTTGTCTACCAAAGCGTGGTTCAAAAAGAAATTTCTGCTGGAAATCTTAAAAAAATTAATCTCACTATTCCTGCCATGAATCACGATTTTACCTTTATTTGGCGGAAAAACAGCCACTTCAAAAATCACTATCAAGATATTTTCCAACTCTTTTTCTAAAATTTTAACTTGATAAAAACGCTTTTTTAACGTAAACTATATAGTTATATAGCCTATGTTAATTTTAGAAAGGGCAATTATGCAATCTACACTGGATATTACAGAACTTTATCAATACGGCGAACGTGTGTCTTTTAAAAAAGGAGAAAACCTTGCACAGTCCGTCTCTGGAGAAACAAGCGGTGATATTTATATCCTATCCTCAGGCATCTGTGCTCTTTCATCTATTTCTTGCGATGGCAAAGAAACTACTTACCTTTATTTTAAAAAGCAACAATTTGTTGGTTTTGTGCCACTTATGAATACTGTCCACTTGAACTACTATGGAAAAAAATCATTTTCAATTGTTGCCAAAACACCTTGTGTTGCTTATCGTATTTCTAGTCGTCAATTTCAAGAATTGCTTGTTTTTCCATCCGTGGTTAGCTTGATGCTAAACACACTAACTGAAAATCATATCTATCTTATGGAACATTTTCACAGCAGCAAAAACGAACCCGCTTTGGTCCAATTCTGCCGCTTCTTGCTAGATCAGGTTGAAAAAGACACTTCTGGACAATTGGTCTTAGATACTGTCTTTACCTATCAAGAAATTGCAAACTATCTCGGCATGCATTCCGTAACCATTGCTCGCATGGTCAAGGCTCTTCGTGCCGAAGAAATGATCGAAAAAACAGGCCATCAGATTCAAATCACTGATCCACAACAAATGGCTCAACTGATCACAGAAGAACGCAAAATCGATTATTAACTAAAAACCGGAAGTTTAAAACTTCCGGTTTTTGTGTGCTATCGTAATAACTTGAGCAGCTCTTGATAATTGTGAACGGTGTAAGTCGGTCTTGCTGAAGTGCGGTTTGTTTTTTGATGTGGATTGTACCAAGCAGTATCAATACCAGCATTATTGCCTCCTTGAATATCAGCAAGTAGATTATCTCCAATCATCAAAGCTTTTTGGTGATCAAAACGACTAATCGCTCCTGCTATCGCATCATAAAATGCCTTGTCCGG
Organism: Streptococcus sp. UBA4344; assembly: GCF_002393675.1. Lineage (NCBI taxonomy): Bacteria > Bacillati > Bacillota > Bacilli > Lactobacillales > Streptococcaceae > Streptococcus > Streptococcus sp. UBA4344. The sequence continues at coordinate 34,118 of NZ_DGTE01000001.1, read as the reverse complement.
TTTTTGATAACCAACTTCATCTGAAATAAAGACATGTTCAAAATAATCTTGAATCCCTGAATTAGCCATTCGACCCGTTTGAATTTTTGAAATGCCATTGGTTGCTCCGAAAATGCGGTAGCCTTGCTGACTAAGTTGATCAAGCAGCTGATTGGCACCAGTCAAAACTTGACCTTGTTGACTTAAAAAATCCTGATAACGCATAGCAAAAGCATGCCCGTCTACCTCATGGCCAAAATTAGCAAACAAGCGTGAAAAACGTGTATTGATTAATTCCTTTTTAGTCAATTTTTTCAAACTTAAGTCATCCCACATCTTGCGATTCATAGGAATATAAAAGTCTTTATAAGCCTGAATATCTGACACACGCGCTTCTTTCAAAAGCTCTGTTAGAGCAATATCTTCTGCTGCATTAAAATCAAGCAAAGTATGGTCCAAATCAAAAAGCAAATAACGATAAGTCACAGCTACTCCTCTCATCTTCTCCTATCAAATTGAGATATTTTTTTAACAACAACAGCTAAAAAACTTCCCATCACACCTAAACCAATAACAGAATAAGCCATCGTGAAAATCTTTCCGACAGCTGTAACAGGATATATATCACCATAACCAATTGTCGTTAAAGTCGTAAATGAGAAATAAAGCGCATCAAGATAAGTAAAGTGTTCAACGTGAGCATAAAATAGTGTTCCACTCAATAGTAAAACAGTTGTCACACCAGCTATTCCCCTTGTTTCAGCATCTTTGAAAAGGGACCACAAAAGACGAATGGTACGACGCATTTGCATCCAGAAAGTAATCATGATTTTTCCCCTGTCATTTTAGTTATCAAACCCTTGAAACGTTAACTAATTCTTGCAAGTTTAGCATTCCTTAATAACCATTTATTACTTCCATTATAGCACATCACCCAAAGCTTTTACGATTGAGAAAAGTCAAGCATACTTTCTTCACGCAAAACACCGTCTTCAATCACTAACAAGCGATCACAGTAAGGCACCAAACGTCTATCATGCGTCACCATTAAAATAGCTTTATTCTTAGCTTTGGCTTCTTCTGCTAAAATTTTTGCCACTTCAAGTGCTTTTTCTGTATCCAAACTTGCTGTTGGCTCATCAGCCAAAATAATTGTTGGATCATTATACAAAGCTCGTGCAATCGCAACTCGCTGCCGTTGACCACCTGAAATTTCTTCTGGGTACTTATTGACAATACCACTGATACCAAGTTGCTCAAATAGTTCATCGATTGAGTCGCGCCTTTTTTGCTTAGCAAATTTATCAACCAACTTTAATTGATCTTTGATTTTTAAAAAGGGCACTAGGTTGGATGCCTGTAAGATAAAGCCAATTTCTTCAAATCGCATTTTAGCGCGTTCTTTTTCTTTTTTATTGCTGAAATCCTGACCATTCAACCTAACTTTCCCCTGTGACGGAGATTGTAAGCCACCAATAATGGTCAAAAAAGTACTTTTTCCTGATCCTGAGGGACCAATGACCGCTACAAACTCGCCTTTATTAATGCTCAAGTTGGTCTCCTTCAAAGCTTCAATCTGGTCAGGACCATCTTTAAAAAATTTCTTCACCTTAATTAATTCAATTGCTGTCATCATTTACTCCTATCCAATCGCTCTTAGTGGATCCACCTTGACAATGCTTAAAACTGAAAATAGTGCTCCAAAGACTGCTATCACAATCATCAAAATGCTGATAACGCCAAAGAAAAGAGGATTAACTTGAAACGGTACAGTTGCTGGCAACACTTTTGCACTGATTAAGGTTAATACAAGACCTAAACTAACTGCCAAAACGGCTAAAATAAAAGTTTGGGCAAAAACCATTTTTGATAAATAAGCATTTGAAATTCCCTGAGCTTTCAAGACACCAAAAATTTCTTTTTTCTGCAAGGTCAAAATATAGATAAAAATTCCAATGACAATGGCTGCTATGATAATCAAGAATCCAATCATAAAGGAAAACGTTAGATTTTGTGCTCGGTAACCAGGTAGCTCTTCAATAAAGTCAGTAATCGATACCACCTCTAATCCCTCTGGGACTTGATGAACTTTTCCTTTCGTCACAACAGCACTAATCATTTCCGATTGGTTTGCTGCCGGCACCAAACTATCTAAAGTCTCTTTTGATGTATACAAAACTGGCTGTACATTGAAGCTAGCATTATCAGTAAAGCCGACAATCGTAAGGACTTGACCTCCTTCTCCGACTTTTACTTTATCACCAATTTTAAAATCATTTGTTTTACTCAAACTACTATCAAAGACAGCTTCACCTGCTTTTGAAAATAGTCTCCCCTTAGCCATTTTAGGACTTAAAAACTCATTTTTGTTAATAGCAAAAACATTAACGTTAACATCAGAATTATCCTTACCTTTTATGGTCATAGAAGCTTGCCTAAGCTCTGCTTTTTGATCTGCATCAATGTCCTTTGTTAAAGAATCAGGAAAATGCGACATTCTTAAATTATTATTGGCTTCCTTTGACAATACAATCTGATCAGCCTTCCAAGAATCTACCGCAGAGCGATTGGTTTGAGCCAAGCCATAAGCAAGACCCGTTAGGAAAAAGACCAAGTAAGCAATTAAAAAAATCACCCCTACAACCAGACCATAACGCAATTTGGAATATTTAATGTCGTTCCAAGCTAAAAACATAAACGTCCTCCTTTTTCGATTACTGTAAGCTTACTATGTTTTCCAAAGAAAGTACATTTATTTGATTGTAATATTTCAATAATGCAAGAACCCCTGTAGAATAAGGAAGAGAAGAAAAACCTTCCGTTTTAAACACGGAAGGTTTTTAGTTTACTAACAAAGAAAGTTCTGAAATATTTTTAAATATTTTCTCTAATGAATTTTTCAATGTCATCAAATGGGATGATATCTTTTTGGTCATAAAGGTCACAGTGACTTGCACCTGAGACAGAAATCATCTTCTTGTTGTCACCTGTTAATTTTTCAAAGGCATCTTTACCCATGTAATATGAGTGAGCCTTGTCACCATGAACGACAAGTACAGCATTACGAATTTCATCAGTATAGTGAAGGAAACGCGTATTTAGGAAACTTGTATTTGATTGAACTGCCCAGCCATTATTTGAATTAAGACTACGAGCATGGTAACCACGTGGTTGTTTGTAATAAGCATAATAATCTTTGACAAATTGCGGTACCTCGTCTGGGAGTGGGTCAACCACTCCACCAGCTAGAGCGTAATCAGCATTTTGATAATCTTTGGTACGTTGATTTGCAAGCGCTAGACGAGCTTGGTAACGTGCTTCTTCATCATCAGCTGAATCAAAATAACCATTTCCAGCAATTCGAGACATGTCATACATTGTAGAGGCTACCGTTACTTTAATACGTGGGTCAATTGCTGCTGCATTAAGGGCAATACCTCCCCAACCACAGATACCGATGATACCAATTTTATCCGCACCAACATTTTCAAGCGTTGATAGGTAATCAACAGCTGCTTGAAAATCTTCAGTGTTAATGTCTGGGGATTGCATATAACGCGGAGTACCGCCTGATTCGCCTGTATAAGATGGATCAAAAGCAATTGTCAAAAAACCACGCTCTGCCATTTCTTGCGCATAAAGCCCTGAAGATTGTTCTTTCACCGCACCAAAAGGTCCTGACACAGCAAGTGCTGGTAATTTCCCTGAAGTATTTTTAGGAATGTACATATCAGCAGCTAAAGTAATGCCAAAGTGATTATGGAAAGTCACTTTTTTGTGGTCAACTTTGTCACTTTTTGGGAAAACTTTATCCCATTCTTGTACCAAATGTAATTGTTCAGTCATCTTATTCTCCTTTTCATTGTGTTTATGATGTTACTTAAAGTGTAACACTAACCTAAAATAATTTAAAAATTTATCGGCAAAAACTTCTAAATCTTTCCCTAATAGTTACTCTACACCTTGAAGTCTACTCCAAGTCAAGGTGATTTATCAAAATTTCAATAAAATTATTTGTTTGAAAGCCACTTCTGTCGAATTTGAATTGTTAAGAAAGCAAATAACAACATTATGATACTTCCCCAAATGCTAAATTGACTACCATTTCCGATGTCAATAAATTTACCTGTAAACGATGTCCCGACAGTTACACCAAGATTGGCAGCTGCTAAAAATAAGCCGTTAGCAAAATCGGGTGCATCATCACCAACGCTATTGATCATATATTGATTCACATTTCCTGCAAGTCCACCAAACATTCCAAAAATGACAACTAAAATCATCATTACTAGTGCTTGATTTCCAAAGAAAAATAGCAAAGCTAGATTAATAATTAGGACAAGCGGTAAACTAATCAATAGTTGATGAGCATTTTTATCTAAGAACTTTCCAGCCCAAGCATTACCAATAATATTAGCTAATCCAATACTTAACAAAACTAAGGCAATTAAATTAACGTTGATTTGTGAGAAAGTTGCTAAGAAATCTGACATATAGGAATTAAAACCAAGCACAGCTCCATTCAATAAAATAACGCTTATAATAGAAATCCATATCGTTTTTCGTTTTAAAATACTTAATTGTTGTCCATAAGACAAGCCACGTGTCACTGGCATCGATGGCACTAAAACTATGGTTCCAATAAAAACAAGTAAATTAATAACGGCAAAGAAAAGCATGGCTGAGCTGAGCGAGAATTGGCTAGCTAAAAAATTTGAAACTGGCACTCCAAGCAGCGTTCCAGCTGAAACTCCCATAAAAACTTGAGCAACTGCTTTTTGCGATTCATTTTCAGGAACCGATGTAGCTGCAACCGTCATTGCCATAGAAACATATACAGGATGAAAAATTGCTGGTAAAACACGCGCAATCAGTAAAACAGTAAAGTTTGGCGCAAAAATCGAAACGATAGTGCTCAAAGCAAAAGCACCGGTAGCCAAAAGCATAACAGACCTTCGGTTGACCTTTGAAAACAGTAAGGGCATGGTTGGTCCTGCGATAGCCACGACTAAAGCAAATCCAGATACCAATAAACCAGCTGTTGTCAAGGAGACACCATAATGCTCAGAAATATGTGGCAAAATACCCGTTATCCCCATTTCTGTATTTAGAATACCAAATACACCGATTGTTAACAGTAAAACCATTGAACGGTTTGAAGTTTTCTGCATTCGACACTTCCTTTCCTTAACTTCTACCATTATCATAACAAGGAATGTCGCCTATTACAAATACTTATATTTGATATGTCCAATGCCTAAAAAGCATGGTTTTCCAATAAAAATTCCCCACCAAACTAGTGAGGAAATCTTTTCTTACACTAACTTATAATTTTTCCATGTCCCCTTATGGTAACGGATTTCATAAATAATTCCTTTAACAAACCAGTCTAGAAACATAGCCGCCCAAGTTCCTAGCATTCCCATACCAAGGTTAACAGAAAAAAAGTAGGCACATACTACACGAACTAAAAGCATAGAAGAAATACTGATGACCATTGGGAAATTCGCATCACCCGCACTACGAAAGACAACAGGTAAAACATAGCCAGAATTCCAAAAAAGGCTGACTAAAATCCCATGAGCAAGAACAATAATCCAAACATAGTGTGTCGCTTGTGCTGATAGATCATATAATTTCATTAACAAAGGCATTAAAGCTATAACAGCAGCTGAAAAACAAGCATTTGTAATATGGATGTTTCGGATAACTTTACGTTTGTAATATTCTGCTTGCACATAATCTCCAGCACCAACACATTTTGAAATAATGACTGCTAAGCCCAACACGATTGAAATACCCGGCAATCCTTGAAACATGATAATGGTTCCACCAACCGAATTTGCAGCGATGGCAGCTGTACCAAAAAGTGACACAACAGACAAGACAATCAAACGCCCAAGGAAAAACATACCATTTTCAAAACCAAATGGTAGTCCAATACTAAGAACCTTCTTAATCATTTTCCAGTCAACTTTTTCTTTCAAAAAATTTCCTAAAGTTAATTCAGATGTCAAGTGATGTGCAAACCAAAGAACTAGCACCATGGCACCAACACGTGATAGCAAAATCGGTACTGCAACACCTTCGACACCCCAACCGAGACCATAAATCAGACTAATCCCCATTAAAATATTCAATCCATTCATGACCAACATAATATTCATCGGCAAGCGTGATTTATTTAAAGTTCTAAAAATCGCTGCACCCGAATTATAAAGAGCAATAAACGGTGTTGATAAAGCAACGATATTAAAGTAACGATCTGCTTGCGAATGAACCTCAGGTGTAATCGTTCCAAATAAATGACTTAAGATAAATGGCTTAATCGCAAAAATCAAAATAGTTATCATTAAGCTAAAATACAATGTGAATTTGACCAACTGATTGACAGCTTTATTAGCATTTTTACTATCACGGTCACCTAAGTATTGACCTGCAACAATGCCACCACCCGTTGCAAATGCGGCAAAAATACTGATAAAGAGTGCCATAAGAAATTCAACCAAGGATACTCCTGACACTGCTGCTTCACCAACTCTTGAAACCAAAATCGAGGCGATTAAGCCCACCAGGTATTCCAAACCTTGTTCAATAATCAAAGGAACGAACAATTTTGCTAAATCACGATTGCTAAAAAATACGTGTTTTGCTGTGCTGCAACTACATCACTTTCCATAATTTCCTCCTCTTTTTAATACCACCTATACTTTATACCTTGGAGCTCACTCTAGGTCAAGAGAATTTTTTATTTTTCCTCAAAAACAACAGTAACGTTTTTTCCAGCCATGGCTTTGCTAAAGTTGGTCGTGTCTTTGATATGTCCTAGATAAGTGTATTTAAAACAAGTCTTGCAATCATCATAGAAAAAGGTCAGTTCATTCGTCTGGCAGAGCAATAAATCACCTGTTTTAATCGAACACGAGCATTGTTCTTTGCGTGGCAAGTGGTCAGCTAGTAAATAAAATTTCTCATTGCCATTGACATCAGCCATATCAAGCTCAAGTGGCAAAAGTTTGGCAAATGCTTTCGCGCTAGCATTATTTTCCAAAATCAACTCAAAGCTTTCGCCAGCAATCGTTACAAGAAATGCCATGCTAATTCTCCTCTTCGAATGTCACCGTAACACTACCACGTCCAAGACTGTCTGCTAGTCCGCTATTATCCACTATCTTTCCCAAATCAGTGTAGGAATAGCTTGATGAAAAATCGTCATAAAACAAGACCAAACCATTACCAGCCCATAATTTCAAATCACCTGAATGGATTTTTCCAGCTCGGTGGTTATTGGAAGTGAAGTCTCTATCTAGCACAGCATATTTTTCATTGCCGTTGACATCGCTCATCTTTAACGTCAACGGAAGAGTTTCTCGAAACTCACGCGCGGCAGTCGAATCATTTAAAAGAAGTTTAAACGTTTTATTATTTACACTTACTTTAATCATTTTTTCACCTGAAACCTTTTTGTGTATGTGATTTTGCTGACTTGGCTGGCAAGCTGATAAAAGCACAGCCATCACAATAAACAAAATCCTTAGATATTTTTTCATTTACTTCTCGCTATATTTTCTAACTGCTTTTTTAAAACGCTCCACACCATCAATTAATAGCTCAAGTGGGCAAGCATAGTTCCATCTGATAAATGACTTCCCGTTGCCACCAAAAATCTCACCGCTTGATAAGATTAAGCCTGTTTCGTGGCGGATAAAGTCACATAAGTCTGTCGTATCTTGTGAAATAGCAGAGCAGTCAAGCCAGGCAAGGTAAGTCGCCTTTGCCTTAACGATTTTAATTTCAGGGAAAGTCTCACTCACTTGCTCAATTAGATAGGAGCGGTTAGTTGCCAAATAGCGATTCAATTCATCTAACCATTCTTCAGAATCATTAAAAGCTGCTTCTGTCGCTTGAATAGCAAATGAATTTGGTTCTGCCACTTCGTCTGTATTGATGCCACGATTAACTTGCTTACGAAGGGCTTCATTTGGCACAGAAATCACTGATGTCTGCAGTCCTGCGATATTAAAAGTTTTTGACGGCGCCATGCAAGTCATACTGATATTTGAAATAGTCTCTGATACTGATGCAAAAGGCGTATACTTGCTACCTGGATGTGTCAAATCACAATGCACCTCGTCTGATAAGATAAGAACATCATGTTTTAGACAAAGTTGACCAATTTTTTCGAGCTCAGCTTTTGTCCAGACATAACCTGTTGGATTGTGTGGATTGCAAAAAATCATCAAAGTCGTCTCATCTTGCGCTAGCTTATTTTCCAAATCCTCATAATCGATACTGTACTTTCCATCCTCATACAGCATGCGACTCTCTAAAACTTCACGACCGTTGTTCAAGATAGAATTGTAAAAAATGTTATAGACTGGAGTGATGAGCAAGACTTTGTCATTTTCTTTCGTCATCTTGCGGACAATTGATGAAATCGCTGGAACAGCACCTGTACAAAACATCAGCCACTCTTTTTGAAGCGTGAAACCATGTCGACGCTCCCACCATGAAATATAAGACTCAAAAAATGAATCTGGCACGGTATTGTAACCAAGAGCACCCTGATTTAAACGTGTCTGAATAGCACATTTGATTTCTGGAGCTGTGTCAAAATCCATGTCTGCAACCCACATCGGGAGTTCATCCTCACCAACATCCCACTTATAAGAATTAAGATTGCGACGATTAACAACCTTATCAAAATGATATTTTTTCACGTATCACACAGCCTTTCTCAAGCTAATCTTAGTTTTACTGTCATCAATGTTAGGGTCATCAAAAATAATCTCACCGATATTGTCAGCTACAATAGAACCCGAAATTGGATTTTTAACGCTGATAATGTCTGACTTAATGTCTGCTTGCAAATCCTCAACGTACTCAAAGACCAAATCTGAATGGATTAATTTACAATTATCAAGCGTAACATGCTTCATATAACAAAGCCCTTGATTACTTTCAATCGTACAATTGATAAAAGTAATGTCTTCAGTATTCCATGCAAGGTATTCGCCAACGATTGTCGAATCACGTACAACCACGTGCTTACAGTTCCAAAAAGCATCTTTGGATAGCAAAGTACTATTTGAGACTTCCACATTTTCAGCACCATCAAAGCAATAATTACCAGTAATAGTCACATTTTCAAGCTTAACATTCTTACTATTCATGCCAAAATAGTCACCAGTCACATTAACATTTGTTAATCTAACCTCTTCACATGACCACAAACTTTCTAAAGCATTTGGCATTTGAACATTTTCTAAAACAATAGCTGAGCTGCGACGGAAAGTCTTGGGAGCTTGAATGACACTATTTTTGATTTTAATATCATGCGTATACCAGATTCCAGAACGTGCGGTATCTAGTAACTGAATATTTTCAGCTTTAACATGTTTTGAGTACCAAAGTGGGTACTTCCAACGGAAAATATCATTTTCCAAAACAATATGACGACTTTCCTTTAACGGTGATTCACCATCCGCGAATACTGATTGGGTAATGGTCGCATTTTCTGCTTTAAAACAGACACGTTCCCCTGTCAATAATTTTTGATTAATGATTTTCATTTTTAGTCCTCCATTTTCAAAGTCCTTCTAGGACTGAAACGTCACTTAATCTACACCTTGTAGTCGACTCCAAGTCAAGGATTTTTTGTCTTTTAATTTACAAAAATACTCTAACACGCTACAATAAACATAGCAAATACTTATATTACATACTTAATATAGCTAAAATGTATAGGAGAAAGATATGGATATTCGCGTTCTTAATTATTTTGTAACCATTGTCCAAACAAAAAGTATTTCAAACGCTGCAAATACCTTACACGTGACACAACCGACACTATCACGCCAAATCAAAGATTTGGAAGAAGAACTTGATACTGTACTTTTTCACCGTGGCAGCCGAGAAATTCAATTGACAGATGATGGGCAATACCTCTACAATCGTGCCATCGAAATTCTTGCTTTAGTCGAAAAAACAGAAAATAATATTCGAAAATCAGAAGAAATTTCTGGAGAAATTTACATTGGTGCTGCTGAAACTCACTCACTTGATATTGTCGCAACTGTCATCAAAAAAATGACAGACCAGTACCCTGAGATTCGTATTCACATTCGTAGCGGAAACGCTGATGACATTTTGGAACATTTGAATAAAGGAGTCTACGATTTAGGCATCACAATCGGTGATTTTGACAATCGAAAATACAATGCGCTTGCTCTTAAAAATCGTGACCAATGGGGAGTCTTGGTCCCCAAAAATCATCCATTGACTAAGTTTGATAAAGTTGAATTAGCAGATATTTTATCTTATCCACTAATCACTTCTGCTCAAACCAATAACGACCTCCGAGAGCTAGCTGGACTTGGCGACTATCACATTGTTGCAACCTATAATCTTCTCTACAACGCATCACTTCTAGTCAAAGCTGGACTTGGTATTGCGATTTGTCTAGGCGATATTATCAACACTTCCTACGCTGATTCTGAACTAAAATTTATTCCATTTGCGACTCAAAAGCACGATTCACTTCAGATTCTCTGGAAAAAGCAAAGCACTCAATCACCAAGTACCAAACAATTTCTCAAAATAATGCGTGAAGAACTTGAAAGGCAATAACAATTTTCAAGTACTAATTCATAAAATTTGATACTTTGTTGTTTTTTTAATAAGTTTAATCATAAAAAAACCACCTCATATCACTGAAGTGGTTTTCTTCTTATTTCCCATCCAATCGTTCTTTGAGTTTTTCGACAAAGAGGTAGGCTGCAGGGCAGAAAAGGGTGTTTTTAATGGTTAGATTATTGATTTGATAGATTTTTTTGCGGTCTGTGTGTGGGAATTCACGGCATGCTTTTGGTCGGACGTCGTAAATGGTACAAAGGTTGTCATCGCCTAAAAATGGACAAGGCATTGATTGAAAGACTTTGTCGCCATCTTCATCCACTCACAAATACATGTCTTCAAAAACGCCTAGTTTCATGCGAAAGACTTTTGAGATACGCGTGATGTCAGCCTCGGTAAAGAGCGGACCTAAGCTTTTACAGCAGTTAGCACATTTGGTGCAATCAATCTCGTTAAAAACTTCAGTATGAATTTCTTGAGTGATTTTATCTAAATTTTTAGGTGCTTTTTTCTTGAGACTAGCTAAAAATTTACGGTGTTCTTTTTGTTTTTGTTGCGCTAATTCGTGATAGCGTTCAATGTCAATTTCTGTCATTTTGCTACTTTCTAATTTGTCAATTTCAATCAGGGAATATTATAGCACAAATAAAGTCTCCAGTGGAGACTTTATTCATGAGTCTAGAAACTAAAAATAAATTGATTGATCAGCGTAGCTTCAACAAAGCTACACGTTCTTGCTCTTTGATTTCTTCGATGAATCTATGGTACTCAGTTTCTGCAGCTCTGCTATTTTGCCCAGCACCTTGAAAATCAATAAGCAAATGGTCAAGAAATACGGGATCTGTGCCTTTTTGCCTATAAATATTTCCTTGGAAAAAATATTTGCCGGTCTTTTTATCAATGGCAACTACAGATGAACGCCAGCGTGCTTTATAGCGGTTATCTGGTTTCCAGCTGATTTTTAACTGCTGACCAAAATAATACCAGCCCATCACTTGAAGGTTAATATTTTGCTTTCTTATCGGGTCTTTGTAAAGACACGACAAGGGATTTTCCTGATCTTCTTTTACTGAAAAAGGATGAAAATCTTGAATGCCTTGATAATCTTCATACGATAACAACTGCTCTTCTTGCCACTCACTATGAAAAATAGATGAATAAGCATCTCTAAAAGGATCATAAACATCATCAATTTTTTTCCCGTATGCAATCCAATCCATAGCTGCTTGATTATAATAAGTTATATAATCTTTTTGGTCATCTCGACTACTTGGCACTTGCAAAATCTGAATCGTCTCACGCGCTTTGATGGGGACTTTTGCCATCGCTTTATAAAGCTGTGATTTTGTAAATACCTTAATACGTTTTAATTCCTTGCTATAACCTTTTTCCGAGCGATTGAGCACGTAAAAATCAGCCGACTCATCCAATTTAAAAACAATAACAAATTGTAAATTTTTTCGTTTCTGGTCTATTCTAAAAATCGGTGTGGCAAACTGCGAATCATTTTTAAAAAGCTTTAGAAAATGCCCCGCCTGCACCATTCTGATATGTTTATATTGCGTCATAAAATCTAGTTTAACATGACATAAGGAAATTGTCACATGCAAAAAAACGCCCAAAAATTCTTGGGCATTTCTGTATGAATGAGATTGTTAGTGTTGATAGTATGATAATAAAAATTTTTACAAAGTGTTGTAATCGTCGTCGCTAACTGCTTCTAGCCAAGTATTTGAAGTATTTTCACCTGGGACTTCTAGCGAAATATGGCTAAACCATGAGTCTTTCTTAGCACCGTGCCAGTGTTTGACATTGGCTGGAATCACAATAACTTTACCCGGTTCAAGACTGACAGCTTTCTTACCTTCTTCTTGATACCAACCTTGACCTGCGGTACAAATCAGAATTTGACCGCCACCTTTGTCAGCCTTGTGAATATGCCAGTGATTTCTACATCCCGGCTCAAAGGTTACATTTGCTAAATGAAGTGGTGAATCCGCATCAACCAAGGGATTGAGGAAAGAATTGCCATCAAAATATTGTGCGTATGCGTCGTTTGCTTGCCCTTTTCCAAAGACATTTTCTCTATCAAAAAGTTCTTTATCTGTCATCGATTTCTCCCTCACTTAATCTTCGTTCCAAACTTCTTTTGCAAGATTGAAGACTGCCCAAGCTTTTGGCCAACCTGCGTAGAAAGCTACGTGTGTGATAACAGCAGCAATTTCTTCTTTGCTAACACCGTTAGCTTTGGCATTTTGAAGATGGTGTTTCATAGAACTATCTGTAATGCCTTGCGCCATCAATGCCACAACTGTGATGATACAGCGTGTTTTTAAATCAATATCGCTATTATTCCAGTTTTCACCAAAGAGCACATCATCATTAAAATGTGCAAATTCAGGTGCAAATTCACCCAATTGGTCACGTCCTGCTGTTTGTTTAATTGTCATTGGTTTTCCTTTCTTAATAGGGTTTATACTGCCATTATACGCTTCTCGTTTTTAATAACAAATACTTATTTGACATAGTGTTTTATGCCTTTTAAGCATAACTTAAATTTTAACTGAACTAATCATTTTAACTGTTTCAGGGTCAGCATGTGAGAAGAATTGGCTTTCTCCCATATCAAGTTTCAAAATTTCTGCCATGTCATCATCTGTTAAGACAAAGTCAAAGACATCAAAATTTTGTTCCATACGATTTTTATGAACTGTTTTAGGAATGACAATAACATCACGTTGAATCAAGTAACGTAGGGCAACTTGCGCAGCTGATTTATGATATTTTTGTCCAATCGCAACAAGTGTTTCATTGGTAAAGAAATCATTGCGCCCTTCCGCAAATGGTCCCCAAGATTCGATTTGAACGCCATATTCGTCCATTGTTTTGCGAGCATTTAATTGTTGATTGAAAACGTGCGTTTCAACTTGGTTAACCATTGGAGTGACATCCGCAAAAATAGCCAAATCTGCTACGCGGTCTGGTGCAAAATTGCTGATACCGATTGCTTTGATTTTACCAGCTTTGTAATATTCTTCCATGGCACGATAAGCACCATAATAATCACCAAATGGTTGATGTAAAAGCACCAAATCAATGTAGTCTGTTTGAAGTTTCGCTAAAGAAGCATCAAGAGAAGCTTTGGCTTTTTCATAGCCATAATTGCTAATCCAAATTTTAGTTGTGATGAAAAATTCTTCGCGCGCAATACCAGACTTGCGGATAGCATTTCCAACAGCTTCTTCATTCATATAAGCTTGAGCGGTGTCAATTGAGCGGTAACCAACCGAAATCGCATCACTAACCACGCGCTCACATTCGTCAAGGTCTGGCACTTGATACACACCAAATCCTAAAATCGGCATTTTAACGCCATTTGATAATGTTTTGTATTCCATTTGTTACTCCTCTTTTTTCATACCACTTTGATCCTCAAACAGAGATTTTTCTTTAGTTAAGATTATTTTTTTATAATTTTCAATTTTGTAATTCATGCGTTTAAGGGTTGTTTCAAGTTCTTCAATGCGAGTTGACAACTTTTCACGTTGTTCTTCTAGAAGATGCATACGTGCTTCTTCTGTCCCTTCTCCTTCTTCAACCAAGTTCATATACTCAATCAAAGATTCCACACTCATCCCAGCTCGTCTAAAACAACGAATAAATTCAAGGGCTGCAATATCTTTCTCTGAAAAATCACGAATACCAGATTTATTACGTTTAACACGCGGAAGTAAGCCGATGCGTTCATAATAACGGATAGTATCTGCTGAAATTCCTGTTTGTTCACTTACTTTTTTAATGTTCATAGGTCATCTCCTTTTTTATCAACACTTTCAGTATATACCTTAGAGTTGACTCCATGTCAAGAAAAAAACTTGAGAAAATTCTCAAGTTCTATTTCAATTTTCTATTATTTAAATTAGATAAGAAACTATTAAAATCAGGTAAGTTGATAGGAAGTCTATCTTTACCAATATTTCCAAGTTTACTATGACCAACAAAAGCCTGCAAGAATAACTTAGCTGACTTGGCAAGCAAGAGTTTCTTTTCCGTTCCGATTGAATAGAAGGAAGCAATGCTTGTTGCTAATTTTGCTCCTAACTCTCGATCAAATGATAAATCATTAATACTCTGAATGCCACTTGACATCAAGGTATCAAAGAGCGTATCAAAAAGCATTTTTAACTCTTGACTTGATAGCTCATCTGTCCATTGTTTAAAGGTTTTTTCAAGATTTTGGCTCAAATCAGTTTGACCTTCGGCTAAAATAAACTGACCCGTTTTTTCATCAAATTGCCAAGTTGTTAAAGCGTGCTGCATAATTCCACTTACTTGGCTCTTCACTACGATTGGCTTGATATCATTATAAAGCATGACCCCAACAATCGATTCCTCTGGTCGAATAACACAGACACGATCACGAATAGCTAAATAGCCAGGCTCTTTTAAACCAGCCTCTTGCAACCCCGGTGCATCAAGCATGTAGACCTTTTCAATTTGCTGGCGCACGCAATCACTGACATGAGAAACAGCATACAATGCTAAGTTTCCACCCTTAGAATGACCGCTGACGGTAACCTTGCCAGAATGTTCTTCCAAATAACTTTCAAGGTAAGCAACCGCTGCTCGGTGAGCAGGAATTTCTTGAACATAAGTCATCTTGAAATCTTCTTTCCAACCAATCATGGTATCATCTGTCCCACGAAAAACCAGCTGATGATGATTAATCCCAGGTATGCTAAAAACCATGGCTGAAAATTGTCTTTCAAACTCAGAATCAACATCATTGATATAATTTGAAAGACACAGACCTTCAAAACGTCGTGAAGCAACCACTTTTTGAAGCAAACGAATACGATCTGCTGTCACTAAAAAGCTGTGACTAAATTCTTTTTCTCCAGTAACATAAGGCAATAAAACCTCGTGGAGATTAACCATTTTAGAAAAGTCAATCGACTTGTCTAACTCTTCGAAACAAAAGTAACCGAGTTCATTTAAACACAGAATATCTGCTTCATTAAAGGCAAATTCATCAAATGTACGATTGTCGTTATAATCTAAATAATCATTAATTGTTGCCATATTCATCCCCTATACTCTTTTGAATTCTACAGATATTTGCAAAAGGTGTCAAGGAAAAACCAGACCACAATAGCAAGTCATTCTACTTCCGCATGATGCGCTTACGCCATTCCTCGAGCCCAACAATGACAAACGGACACAGTACCAAATATACCCAATGCCAAAAACCTAGACTTGCGGTATTGAATAGATTATGGAAAATTGGTACATAAACCAAAATGACAAAAATAATCAATTCAACAATCAAACCGATATTAATCAAAGGGTTACCAAATAATTGTAACTTGCGAATCGATTGATCAGATGTTCGACTATTCATCACCATACCAATTTGACAGAAAATAATAGCACCAAGAGTCATAGTTGTGGCTTCTTGATAAAGTTGACCAGAGCTAGCAAGCTCAGTCAAATGGCCATTATGCAAGAGATAAGTGATAAAGAAGGCACCCATGGCAAGTGCTGATTCAATCAAGCCATACCATAGAAAAGCTTTAATAAGCAATTTTTTATCTAACAAACGATCTGTCAATTTACGAGGAGGTTGATTCATGACACCTAGTTCTGGAGGTTCAACCCCTAAACCAAGCGCGGGAATCATATCCGTTCCCAAATCAACTGCTAGAATTTGCATAACAGTCAAAGGAAGTGGCACAAAACCTCGTGACAAGAGAAAGAAGGCAGATGGCACCGCTTCTGGTGTGTTGGAATTAAAGATGTAGGTCAAGAATTTCTTGATGTTATGGTAAACGGCACGCCCTTCTTCAACCGCATCAACGATGGAAGCAAAGTGGTCGTCTGTTAAAATCATATCCGCAGACTCTTTAGCAACATCAGTACCAGTCACCCCCATGGCAACACCGATATCAGCCTTTTTAAGAGCAGGAGCATCATTGACGCCATCACCTGTTACAGCAACGACTTCGCCCAATTCTTGCAAAGCTGTTACCACACGGTATTTTTGTTCTGGTGCCACACGCGCAAAGACAATCTCACCTTTAAGAGCTTCTTTTAAGGCGTCATCAGACATCTCTTCTAATTCAAGACCTGTTACCACACGCGCATCATCGCCACGCACAATACCAATTTTCTTAGCGATACTAAGAGCTGTCAAACCATAATCACCAGTCACCATGATAATACGGATACTTGCTTTATGGCATTTTTCAATAGCTTCACGAACACCGTCACGTGGTGGGTCACTCATGGCAATCAAACCAAGAAAAATCATATTCTTTTCAAGAGTTTCTTGTGTCCAATCATCTTCTTGACTCAAACGATCACTTTCCAAAGTACGATAAGCAAGTGCCAAAACCCGCAAACCATCCTTAGCAAAAGCATCATTGGCAGCTAAGATTCTCGCTTGAACGTCTGCAGTCATTTCATGAATACCTTTTTGATCTTTGTAAAAATGGCAGTGCTCAACCATTTCTTTAGGAGCTCCCTTGGTGATTGACACCAAAGAACTACCATCTACTTGGCTATCAACACGATTAATCGTCGTCATACGCTTGCGCACCGAATCAAAAGGTAATTCTTTCAACCGTGGGGCCCAGTCATTATTTTTCTCTAAGGTTAAGCCAGCTTTTTCCGCCAAGACATTCAAACAGGCTTCCGTTGGGTCACCAAGTACTGTGTAAGAAGGATTGTCATCATTTGGCGCCAAGACTTGTGCATTGCTACAGAGATGAGCGAAGCGGACTAAGTATTCCAGCGGTTGATTTTCGACAAGCGCAGCTTTCTTACCATTGCTGTTGCGGATATCACCTTCAGCTGCATAACCAAGACCAGTCACCTCATATTGACCAGACACTTGCCAAAGGTGATTGACTGTCATGGCATTTTGAGTCAATGTCCCGGTTTTATCCGAGCAAATGACTGAGGTTGCTCCCAAGGTTTCAACTGACGATAATTTTTTAACCAAGGCATTGGACTTAGCCATGCGTTGCACCGCCATTGCCAAAGAAAGGGTTACTGTTGGAAGCAAACCTTCTGGGATAAAGGCAACAATCATCCCAAGCGCAAAAATGAAGGATTTAGCAAAATGTTCATGGACAAATAAAGTTGCTGCGATAAAGAAGATAACACCTACTGTAATGGCAATGACCGAAATTTGTTTGGTCAAATGGTCCAATTCTTTTTGAAGTGGACTCTTGTCATCAGTCATATTTTGCGTCAAATGAGCGATTTGCCCAAATTGTGTTGACATACCAATTGCAGACACAACCATTTTAGCTGAACCAGATGAAACAGTCGTTCCGGCAAAGACCATATTGTCATACTCGAGAGCTGTTTTTTGCGGGTCAGTATCAGCTTCGCTATTTTTATAAACAGGATTTGATTCACCGGTTAAGGCAGATTGGTTAACCTGCAAATCAGTCGCAAAGATAATACGACCATCAGCTGAGATACGGTCCCCTTCTTCAATCAAGACAAGGTCGCCAGGCACCAATTCTTCAGCTAAGACTTTTTCTTCTTGCCCCTCACGAATAACACGCGCATAAGAAGGCAACATTTTCTTCAACGCCTGGGTTGCTTGACTAGCCCGATATTCTTGAACAAAGCTAAAAAACCCATTGATAATATTGACAAACCAGATAGCAAGCCCTAGTTCAACACTATGAGATAAAATAGCCACCGCTCCACCTACCCAAAGCAAAATCGCCATCAGACTGGTAAAGTTTTTAATAAAGGTCACAATGATAGGTTCTTTTTGCGCTTCTTTTAACCGATTAGGACCATATTGTTTTTGACGTTCTTTGACTTGTTTATGACTTAGGCCTGAGCTTTGCGTAGCAGCGGCTTTGTAAACGTCGTTAGCTGCGTAAGTTTCAAGGTCAAGTTGAACAGTTTTTTCATTTGTTCGATTACTCATAACTTGTTCCTCGATTTCTAAAAACGGTTACACGTCCTTAAGCTCATTATACTACTTTTTCAAATCATCAAGGTAAATAAGCCTTGCTTTCCAAAGTATTTTCAACAGAATTTCATATGTGTACAAAAAAAGCTGGAAGAAACCTTCCAACTTTCTTCATATTATTCAGTTACTTCAGCAGGTGCTGGCGCTGGTGCCAAAAGACCTTGTTTTTGAATTTCTCCAAGGAAGAAACGGGCAATTGGTCCAACGATTAAGAAATTATATGGCAATGCTACAACAAAGTTTGTAATCCATGTACGTCCATATAGTGGAAGAGAAATAGCTGACAAGCCATGACTAAAGACCATTCCGTAAAATGACATACAAGTTACCATACCAAGAACCATGCATCCTGAGATAGTAAGGATTTTAACTAATTGATGTTTTAAGCCACTTGGCAAAATTCCAAATGCGATTTTTTTAGCGATTGGTCCAACAATTAGAGTATCTAAAATGAAAGCAACGATAAACCCTGGAATGAATCCCAAAAAGACATGTTTCCAAGAAAAAGCTCCTGCAACGAACAAGTTCCAAATACTCATTCCCAAAACCATCATTCCACACATCAAACATGTAAACACCATTGCTTCTTTAAAATTACGAGGCATTTTATTCTCCATTCATTTCATTTTTTATCAACCCTCAACCTAGGTCGGCGTACAACAAAATGTCCTCCGCTAGGATAGTGCTTAATAGCTATTATAACCTGCTTTGCACCCTTTCCAATCAACTCCAGTTTACAGTCAACAGGAGTTAGTCTACCATAAAAAAATTTTCTTCGTAAGTTTTTTTAAAGAAAAAATTAAAGTAAACGTTTTACCTGAAAAATCAATCTAAAAACTAACAAAAACACCTCCTGCAAAAGGGCTGAGCCATTTTACAAAAAGGTGTTTTGATATGTTATTCGCTGATGGCGTTACCTGTGTAGAGTTGGTAGTAACGGCCTTTTTGAGCGATTAATTCATCGTGATTACCACGTTCGATGATGCGTCCTTGTTCAAGTACCATAATGCAATCAGCGTTGCGAACCGTTGATAAGCGGTGGGCAATAACAAAGGTTGTACGACCCTTCATAAGAGCGTCCATACCTTCTTGAACGTGAACTTCGGTACGTGTATCGATTGATGAGGTTGCTTCGTCAAGAATCAAAGCTGGTGGATTGGCCACGGCCGCACGCGCAATCGCAAGCAATTGACGTTGACCTTGAGACAAGTTACTTCCGTCACCTGTTAAAATCGTATCGTAACCATCAGGCAGACGTTTAATAAAGTCATGCGCATTAGCCAATTTTGCAGCATCGATACATTCGTCATCGGTCGCATCCAAACGTCCATAA
This sequence comes from Streptococcus sp. UBA4344, assembly GCF_002393675.1. NCBI lineage: Bacteria > Bacillati > Bacillota > Bacilli > Lactobacillales > Streptococcaceae > Streptococcus > Streptococcus sp. UBA4344. Next base: position 14,172 of record NZ_DGTE01000001.1, on the reverse strand, counting down.
CGAATATTATCCATGACTGTTCCTGTAAAGAGGTGTGTATCTTGAAGTACAATTCCTAAACTGCGACGAAGATCTGCTTTTTTGATTTTACGAATGTTGATACCATCGTAATGAATCTTACCTTCTTGAATATCATAGAAACGGTTAATTAAGTTTGTAATGGTTGTCTTACCAGCACCAGTTGACCCAACAAAGGCAATTTTTTGACCAGGTTCTGCAAAAAGATTGATGTCATGAAGCACCATCTTATCATCGTTATAACCGAAAGTTACATCTGAGAAGGTTACACGACCTTCTTGTTTGTGATAAGTGACACTACCATCCTCATGCGGATGTTTCCATGCCCATGTACCAGTAGCTTCTTCAACTTCTTGAAGATTGCCATCAGCATCTTCTTTAGCATTAACCAATTCAACATAGCCTTCATCAACTTCAACTTCAGCGTCAAGCAATTTGAAGACACGGTCTGCACCGGCCATCGCCATAACCACTGAGTTGATTTGTTGGCTGATTTGAGTAATTGGGTTAGTAAATCCACGGTTCAATGCAAGAAAAGAAACCAAAGTTCCCAAAGTCAAGCCAGCATATCCATGAAGTGCCAAAGCCGCACCGAGCATGGCACAAAGAACATATGAAATGTGTCCAATGTTAGCAGATACTGGCATCAAGATATTGGCAAAAATATTAGCATTTGTAGCCGAATGACGAAGTTCTTGATTGAGTTTACGAAAGTCTTCTTTGGCACGTTCTTCGTGGTTAAAAACTTTAACAACCTTTTGACCGTCCATCATTTCTTCGATGAAACCATTGACACGACCAAGATCATTTTGTTGGTCATGGAAATATTTAGATGATTGCGCTGCAATTTTACGTGCGACGTAAAGCAAGACAATAACCATAGAGAGTGACAAGATAGACAGAGGCACATTCAATACTAACATGCTGACAAAGGTTGTCAAAATAGAAAAGCTAGAGTTCACGACTTGGGGAATACTTTGTCCAATCAATTGACGAAGCGTATCAACGTCGTTGGTATAGATTGACATGATGTCCCCGTGAGCATGCGTATCAAAGTACTTGATTGGCAAGCTTTCCATGTGCGTAAAGAGGTCAATACGAATACGACGCATTGTTCCTTGTCCCACATAAACCATCAAACGGTTATAAGTGTAAGTACTTGCTACCCCGATAATTCCAATAATGATTAGTTGGAAAATAGCATGTGCTAAACCAGAAAAGTCAGGATTTTTAGTAGCCAAAAGAGGTGTGACATAACTATCAATCAAGGTTTGCATGAACAAACTAAAACGAACCATACAAAGCGCAGCAATCAAAATCAAGACGAAAACAGCCATGAAACGCCATTTATAATTCTTAATCACATAAGCCAAAACACGTTTTAGTGTGGCTTGTTTGTTCACTTCTTTTTTAGGTTGAGACATTAGTTATTACCTCCTTCCTCATCAAAATCACCGCTACCTTGTTGTTGAACCTCATTGATTTCACGGTAGATAGCGTTTGTTTGTAGTAATTCATCGTGGCTAGCAAAGCCAGAGATTTTACCATCATCAAGCACCAAAATCTTATCTGCGTGTTGCACACTTGAAATACGTTGTGCAATGATAATTTTTGTTGTTCCTGGAATTGTTTCTTCAAATGAACGACGAATATTGGCATCTGTGGCAGTATCCACGGCACTTGTTGAATCATCCAAAATCAAAACTTTTGGTTTTTTCAGCAAAGCACGAGCGATACAAAGACGTTGTTTTTGTCCACCTGAGACATTACTTCCGCCTTGTTCAATCCAAGTATTGTATTTGTCAGGGAAGCGTTCGATAAATTCATCTGCACAGGCTTGGCGACAAGCTTCCATACATTCTTCGTCAGTCGCATTTTCATTACCCCAACGAAGGTTATCAAGAATTGTTCCTGAGAAAAGGACATTTTTTTGAAGCACTACGGCAACTTGGTCACGAAGAACTTCCAAATCATATTCACGAACATCATGTCCACCAACTTTAATTGACCCAGCATCAACATCGTAAAGGCGAGAAATCAAGTTAGCAAATGATGTTTTCCCTGAACCTGTACCACCGATAACACCGATAATTTCACCTGACTTGATGCTCAAATCAATATCAGAAAGCACTTCTTCACCACCGCCATGTTTGTATGAAAAATGCACGTGGTTAAATTCAATGCTACCATCTGGAACTTCCATCAAAGGAGTTTCTGGATTAACGATGTCAGCTTTTTCATTCAAGACTTCAGCAATACGTTCAGCACTTGCTGTGCTCATTGAGACCATAACCATAATCATTGACAACATCATTAGTGACATCATCATGGCAAAGATGTATGACATTAAGGATGTCAATTCACCTGTTGTCAAACTACCATCAACGATAAACTGTGCCCCAAACCATGACAAGCAAATAATACATGTAAAGATGATAAACATCATGACTGGCACATTGAAGATGATAATTTTTTCAGCTTTTACAAAAAGGCGATAAATATTTTCAGCAGCCTTAGTGAATTTTTTATTTTCATATTTTTCACGAACAAATGCTTTCACCACTCGAATGGCTGAAATATTTTCTTGAACACTAGCATTCAAATCATCGTATTTACGAAAGACGTAATTGAAAGTTGTCATAGCCTTACGCATGATAAATAGAAGAGATGCTCCTAAAATCAAAACAGCCGCAAGGAAAATCAAACTCAAGCGGCGATCCACCACAAAACACATAATCATACTAACAATGATTGTTAACGGTGCACGCACAACAATACGAATGATCATTTGATAAGCATTCTGTACATTTGTAACGTCTGTTGTCATACGAGTGACAAGACCAGCTGTACTGTATTTATCAATATTTGAAAAGGCGAAGGTTTGAATATTTTCATACATTCCTTCACGCAAATTAGCAGCAAACCCAGCTGAGGCTTGCGCAGCGAATTTACCAGCCAAGAAACCTGTTGTTAAACCACATGTGGCAAGAACCAACATCAAGATTCCATACTTCATGGCAACAGCCAAGTTCCCAGCTTGTACCCCTTGGTCAATTAACTTAGCAATGACAAAAGGTACTGACATATCGAAGAAAACCTCTAAAGCTGCGCACAAAGGAGCAAGTAAAGATGGTGTCTTATACTCCTTAACTTGAGCTAAAAGAGTTTTAATCATTCTCGTCACCTCTTTCTACAACATTATAATAAGCTCGTTCGAGCAATGAATGAAATGTTTCTTGTTCTTTATCAAAAAAGCCTCTAATGATATCGTCTTCAGACTCTTCCAAGTGACCACAAACCAGCATAATCAAGTCCAAGCCCTTATCAGAAATACGCACTTTCTTGATACGCTTGTCTTTTTCATCCTGACCTGTAATAACTAATTCCTTTTGTTCCAAACGCGAGATAATCCCAGCCATGGTTGGTTGCGACACTTCAAATTCTCTCTCTAATTCCTTATAAGTACAACAATCCTTGTCATCTTTTAAGTACAACAACACCCAAGCTTGCATAATGGTAATGTTATAGGGCTTTAAGAAATTATTCATGTTTTGTTCCAAACGATGCGCAATTCGCTTAACAAGCCAACCATATGGAGCATTTTTAGAATTCATAGTTACCTCCGACAATAAAAAAGCAAGTCCCTAAAAAACATCCGTCAGAATTTGTAGACATTTTTTAAAGTTTGCTAAACATTCCATTTTATTCCATTAATTATTATAAAACTTTAAGTTAAAAAGTCAATAGCCTGCTATTGATTTTTTAAAAATCAAAAAAAGCCTGTTTTGATTCAAAACAGACTATCTTACATTTATCCCTCAACTTTTTCGCTGAGTTCTTCCCATTCTAACATGAGGGTTTCTTGTTGTTCAGTTAATTCATCAAGTTCTTTTTGAAGATCAACAAGTTCTGTTGCGTCATTTGTAGCCAACATGGCTTGATTGATTTCTTCTTCACGCGCCTCAATCTCTTCTAATTGATTTTCGATTTCAGCAATGCGACGTGTGAGTTTACGAAGTTCTTTCTGGTTAGCTTTTTGGGCTTGATAATCATTTGCGGGCGCTTTTTCAACAACTGTAGCTGTCTTTTCTTGTGCTTCTTCTTCCTTCGTGCGAGCCAATTCTTCCAGCTCTGCTTTTTTCTCAAGGTAATAATCATAATCACCTAGATAAAGTGTTGAACCTTCTTCAGAGATTTCAAGCACTTTCGTTGCCACACGGTTAATGAAATAACGGTCGTGACTGACAAATAAAAGTGTCCCATCAAAATCAATCAAGGCGTCTTCCAAAACTTCCTTACTGTCGATATCCAAGTGGTTGGTTGGTTCGTCAAGGATAAGGAAGTTATTGTTTTGCATTGACAACTTGGCAAGCAATAGTCGAGCACGTTCCCCACCTGAAAGCATGCTGACAGATTTTTTAACGTCATCACCCGAGAATAAGAAAGCACCAAGACGATTTCTAATTTCCACTTCTGGTGTTGTTGAAAAATCATTCCAAAGCTCATCAAGAACAGTATTGGTACGTGTTAAATTGGATTGTGTTTGGTCATAGTAACCCACTTCAACGTTAGCGCCATAAGTCGATGTTCCTTTAATAAATGGAATTTGACCCACGATTGATTTAATCAAGGTAGATTTTCCGATACCATTTGGTCCAACGATGGCAATGGCATCAAATTTCTTGACATCAATGTTAATCGGTTCAGACAAAATTTGGTCATCATAACCAATTGCCGCATCTGCGACTGTCAAGACAACATTTCCTGACACTTTATCAGCGTGGAAAGTCATATTAGCTGATTTTTGACCAGCGGTTGGTTTGTCCAAGCGTTCCATTTTTTCCAATTGTTTACGGCGAGCTTGGGCACGTTTTGTCGTTGAAGCACGAACAATGTTACGTTGAACGAAGTCTTCTAACTTAGCAATTTCTTTCGCTTGTTTTTCATAATTTTTGGCTTCGATCGCTAATTTCTCAGCCTTCAAATCCATAAATTTAGAATAGTTACCAACGTATCGATCAAGCGAATGTGTTGTCAAGTCAAGAGTGACTGTTGCTACTTTATCTAGGAAATAACGGTCGTGGCTGACAATAATCAATGCTCCTTGATAATTGACCAAGTAATTTTCAAGCCAAGCAATTGTTTCAATGTCCAAGTGGTTGGTTGGTTCGTCAAGTACAAGAAGTTCAGGCTTTTCAAGCAACATTTTAGCAAGAGCCAAGCGCGTATTTTGCCCACCAGACAACTCAGAAATCTTCATTTGCCACATCGATTCATCAAATTTGAACCCGTTTAAAATGGCTTTGATTTCTGCCTCGTAAGTGAATCCACCTTTAACACGAAATTCTTCTGATAAACGGTCGTAATCCGACATCAATTTATCAAAAGCATCACCTGTTAGCTCTGCCATTTGCATTTCCATCTTACGAAGACGAGATTCCATGCTACGCACATCATCAAAGACATGCAACATTTCATCAAAAATGGTATTTTCTGACTCAAAACGGCTATCTTGCGCCAAATATGACAAACTTAAGTCACGTTTTGTATTGATTTCACCTGATGTTGGTGCTTCTTCACCGACTAAAATTTTAAGCAAAGTTGATTTACCAGCACCATTTCGCCCAACAAGCGCAATACGGTCCTTTTCATCAACTTGAATATTAATATTATCAAATAAGACATCACCCGAAAATGAGCGTTCAATTTTGTTTCCTTGTAAAATAATCATAGTTCTATTTTAACAAATCCTCACTCGTTAAACTAGGATAATATCAAAAAATCTGCCCAAAGAACAGATTTTCGTATGTGTATGCGTTATTGATTATAAATCGATTGAACTTTTTGGATATCGACATCTTGAATGCCATAGTATGAACCTGACGATTGCATGACTGATTCTTCCTTATCATCATGGTCAAGTCCGATAGCGTGGCCCAACTCATGTTCAGCAGTGTAAACAATTCGATTGTGCGTATAACCATAATCATTATCAAGCAAGTAATAGGTATTTAACTTCACATCGACGTGCGTAATCTGATTAGTCAACGCATTTGTCTCAGTTTCAGCTAAACCAGCTGCCTTAGAACTAGCATCCGAATATTCAGTTGCAACAATATCTGCTGAATTCTCATCACTAACCAGAGTAAAAGTAAAAGCCCCCGTTGCATTCCAAGCATTGATGGCTTCTTCATAAGCATTTACCAAAGTTTTATTGGTCGTTTTAATATAAACCGTCGCTGAATTACTTGACCAACGTGCTCCAGAATAATGCGTGAAATCATCAGTCGATAAATCCTTTAAATTCTTAGCAATATCATCTTTATTAGCATCAAAGTACGTAACGACACTATTAGCAATATTTGAAATGGAATTTGCTAACTGAGAACTGCTGTTATTGGCATAATAAAGAAGACCAAAACATAAAATGGCAATCAGAACAATCGTCTTAATAATTGCCCAGAAAAAATTCCAGATAATATTGATTATAAGGCTGGGAATAAAAAAGATAATCTTAAAAATTGTTCTCATACATACCCTTTCTTTCTAGAATTCTAAGCAATAACAAATTACCTCGGGCTTTAGTATAACAAGCCCAGCTTAAAAAAACAAGAAAAAATAAACATTTCGGTACACAACAAAAAAGAAGCTAGTAAAAAAACTAGCTTCAAATTATTTTTATCTCACTTCCATAACGACTGGTAAGATAGCTGGGCGACGTTTGGTTTGGTCGAAGAGGAATTTAGCCACTTCATCGCGGACAGCTCCCTTCAATTCACCCCAGTCAAAACTATCTTGTTCAAGATAGTTTTCAACGGTTTGGTTAACCAGTTCAGCTGATTCACGAAGAATATCACGGCTCTTCTTAACGTAAACAAATCCGCGCGTGTGAATTTTCGCTTTAGAAACAATTTTCTTCTCGCGTTTATTAACAGTTAGTGCAACGATGAAGATACCATCTTCTGATAAGACTTTACGGTCACGAAGTACGATGTTACCAACATCACCGATGGCATTACCATCAATCATGACATCACCAGCTGGGACGCTTCCTTCATGGTTGAAACCATTTTTACCAAGAACCATGACATCACCACGTTTGACGATGTAGATGTTTTCAGGATACATACCAACTTCTTGGGCCAACTCAGCATGAGCTGCCAAATTGCGGTACTCACCTTGAACTGGGAAAAGGTATTTGGGTTGAAGAAGGTTAAGCATCAATTGCAAATCACGCCCATTAGCATGACCTGAGACATTAAGAGTCTTCGTAATAAGGTTAACTGTACCACCAGCTTTGTAAATCAGATTTTCAACACGCGCAACAGCTGCTTCTTTTGAAAGACTTGGTGTTGTAACGATGTAAACCAAATCACCATCTTTAATTTGAACATAACGGTGACGACCAAGAGCCATTTTGTGCAAACCGTTGATTGGTTCACCCATACGACCAGCTTCTAGGATAATCAATTCGTGGTCTTCGTATTTATGCATGTCTTTTGGTTTAATGATTAATTTTTCATCAACCAAACGAAGACGCTTCATGCGAATAGCTGTGCGGACAATGTTTTCAGCATCAAATCCAGTCAAGACCACACGACGACCGTATTCAGCAGCTGAGTCAAAGACTTGTTGGATACGCACAAGGTTTGAAGCAACCGCAGCGATAATCACACGGCCTTCAGCGTCAGCAATGGCGCTATCCATTTCAGCAGCAACTTCTGCTTCACTAGCTGTCATTACATGGCTTGTAGCGTTAGCAGAATCAGAAAGAAGGGCAAGAACACCTTCACGTCCAATTTCTGTCAAACGTCCCAAGTCAGTGCGGTAATATTTACGCGCAGCTTGGTCAAATTTGAAGTCACCAGTGTAGACAATATTTCCTTCATCAGTACCAACAACAATCCCCAAACTTTCAGGAACTGAGTGAGTTGTTTTGAAGAATGAAATCGTCGCATCCGCAAATTCGATTTCAGTTTCAGCGTCGATAACGTGAAAATTATTGAATTTCTTAACGTTGTTATTTTTCTTAACAAAGAGCTTAGCTAACTCAATAGTAAGTGGTGAACCAAAGACTGGTGCTTTGAATTCTTGCAAAATATAAGGCAAAGCTCCAATAGCATCGGCGTGCCCGTGTGTCAAGAAAATCCCTTGCACACGTTTTTTGTTTTCAATTAGATAATCAAGGTTTGGAATCACTTCATCCACACCAAGTTGCTCATTTTCAGGATACTTCAGTCCAGCATCCAAAACGAAAATTGAGTCATTAACTTCTACCACATAGAGGTTTTTCGCATTTTCGCGAACCCCACCTAGGGCAATAATTTTAATATCGCTCATGACGATGTTTTCTCCTCTTTTTTATTTTTTATACGTGCAACTTAATTGCTTATGAATTTTACTAACGGTCCTTGCCTCCAAAAAGGTTAGCAAGTCGAATTACAGCAATTTAATTGTAACATATTTTCAGAAGATTTTCTTCTTTGTGATTTGGAAAAGTTACCTGGGCACATAAAAAAACGCCCGAGGGCGTTTCATTTTATTCAAATAATTGATAGTAATCAGCAATTGCCAGTTGGGCTTTTTCGTCTTGATTAAGATCTTTGATGATTTTACCATCTTTCATAACAATCAAGCGATTTCCATATTTAAGAGCATCTTCCATGTGGTGGGTAATCATGAGCGCAGTCAATTGGTCACCCGATACAAATTCATCTGTCAAGTTCATCAAAGACACGCTTGTTTTAGGGTCAAGTGCTGCGGTGTGTTCATCGAGCAATAGCAATTCTGGACGTTTCAGCGTAGCCATCAAAAGGCTGAGCGCTTGACGTTGCCCACCTGATAAAAGACCCGTTGGAGTATCTAAATGTTTTTCAAGACCATTGCCAGTTCGTGCCACTAGTGTTTTAAATTCATCTGTGAAAGCATGGATTTTTCGTGGCAAGAGACCACGTTTTTCACCACGGTATTTGGCAATCAAAAGATTTTCTGCCACCGTCATACGCGGTGCTGTCCCCATTTTAGGGTCTTGAAAGACACGCGCAAGATAATTGGCACGTTTTTCAGCAGGCAGATGCGTCACATCTTTTCCAAGGATTGAAATGCTTCCGCTAGTTAACATCAAAGTCCCAGCAATCACATTGAAAAGAGTTGATTTACCAGCACCATTTCCACCTAAAATCGTTAAAAAGTCGTGTTCATAAATGGTCAAGTTCACATCATCAAGGATTGTTTTGACCTCATCAAGACCATTATTAACTTGAACGGTTGCATTTTTTAATTCTACAATTTTTTTCATCGTGATAAGGTCACTCCTTTAAAGAATTTATTTTTAAGAACTGGGACCATGAGGCAGATCGCTAGGACTAAGGCGCTGAACAATTTGAGGTAGTTTGTATTGAAACCAAGTGCAATCACACCTGTGATTAAGAATTGATACAAGATTGAACCAACCACAATAGCAATCAAACGTTCAAGAAGGGTTAAGCCTGTTGAATAAAGAACTTCACCGATAATAATACTTGCAAGCCCAATAACAATGACACCAATCCCTTTTGACACATCAGCGTAGCCATCTTGTTGACTAACAAGCGCACCAGACAAAGCAATCAGACCATTTGAAATCGTAAGCCCCATCACTTCCATACGGTCAGTGTTAATCCCAAAACTTTTAGCCATATCACGGTTATCACCTGTTGCAATATAAGCCTGACCAAGTCGCGTATAAAGGAAGAAGATAAGCGCTGAAATCACGATAATCACTGCTAAAAGACCAATAACCAAAAGATTTGTACTATCAGAAAATGGAAGCAATGCTTGCAAAGGTTTGATGTTTAGTAAACCAAGATTGGCGCGTTTCATCACCATAAGCATGATTGAGTTACAAGACGTCATTACCAAAATTCCTGCTAAAAGCGTTGGGATTTTTCCTTTAGTGTAAAGAAGACCAGTAACCAGCCCCGCCACACATCCAGCTAGCATACCAGCTAAAGTGGCTAAAAGCGGATGGGTTCCACCATTCATTAACGTAACGGCAACAGCGCCACCTAATGGGAAAGAACCTTCAGTGGTCATATCTGGGAAATTGAGGATTCGGAAAGTCAGGTAAATTCCTAGACCAAGAATTCCCCACAAAAGACCTTGTGAAACTGACGAAATAATCATATGATGTTTTCTCCTTCTCTCCTAATTTTCATCTGCTTTGACAGCTACTGTTGCTTTTGACAACATGCTATCTGGAATCGTAATGCCAAGTTCTTGGGCTTCTTTCAAGTTAAGGGTTGGGGTACCAGTATTAACGATGTTAACTGGGACGTCTGATACTTTTTTACCAGCAAGTAATTTAACAGCAATCTTAGCTGTTTCAACACCCAAATCATATTGGCTTTGAGCAACTGAAGCGATACTTCCTTGTTCAACCATGGTATCAACGCATGAATAGACTGGAATTTTCGCTGCATTAGCTGAGTTAACAACTGTTGTGAAGGCTGAGGCAATCGTATTATCTTGTGGGACAAAAACAGCATCAACCTTACCAGTCATAACAGACATAGTTGTTTTAATTTCATTCGTTGATGGAACAGCGTATTCAATCACATTGATACCTGCTGCTTTTGCATAGTCTTTAAATTCAGCAACTTGAGATACCGAATTATCTTCACTACTTGCATACAAGACACCGATTGTTTTAGCATTTGGTGTGATTTCTTGAATCATCTCAACAGTTTGTTTGATTGGCACTTGGTTAGAAACGCCTGTAACGTTTCCTTCTGGTTTTTTCAAATTCTTAACCAATTTTGCTCCGACTGGGTCTGAAATAGCTCCCATCACAACTGGAATATCTGATGTTGCTGAAGCTAGTCCTTGAGCAGCTGGTGTTGCAATCCCAATAACCACGTCATTTTTAGCATGAACCAATTGTTTACTCATGGTTTGGATTTTACTTTGGTCACCTTCGGCGTTTAAAACAGTGATTTTAGCATTATCTTTGTCATAACCTGCATCAGCTAAACCATCTTCAATCCCTCTTTCAATCTCATCAAGGGCATCGTGGGTTACATATTGTAAAATACCAATTTTAATCTCTCCATTTTTGGCTGACTCATTTTTTGTCTGGTCATAAATCATTGAACCAGCAACTAAAATAACAAGGGCAATAAGTGTTCCAATAAGTGCTTTATTTTTCATCTCTTTCTCCGTTGAATGCTTTATTATTAATTCGTTAATGTGTAATACCGATGAGTCAACTAAAAAGAAAAGCGTCTAGTAAAAACTTACTACACGCTTTTTTATCTTGTAACTAAGATTAGCGCATAGATACTTTTTAGAAGTACTCCAAAAGTCGTATCTATGCCATAACATAAACACAACTTTTACATACGCCAACTTTGCCAACTTGTAAGAGTTTGTGTCATGTTCATATCTTAGCTTCCTCCTGTGTTTTTTAATAATTATAACCTAAATTCTGAAAATTTCAACCTCTTTTCGAGATTTTCTTATTTTTATTCAAAACACAAGAAATTTTTAGTGAAATTCCTAATTAAGATGTTTGATAAAACTTCTAATAACCTTTGGAAGAGTGTGATAAGAATAAGGTTTATAGAGTCTTTCCTTCCATGTGTGGGCGCCGATACCGTAGACTCCTAAATCTACGGCAGGAATATTGAGACTTCTGATTACCTCAACTGGCAAAGGATAAATAGCATCCATCAAAGGAAAATTAGCCTTCAACTTGTCAATGTCTTCTAAGCTTTCTCGCATAGCAAGATAACTTGAATCACTTAAGAATGGGAAAAAACGTCGTTTCACGAAGTGTTCTTGAGGAAATTCTGCCATCATTTCTTCAAGAGCGCGGTCAACATCACTACCTAAATCAATATAATTGTGAGGGCAAAACGGTGGTGCTAAAAAGATAATCACTTTTGCTTCATCTGACTGTGTCTTTGCTTCTAGGTAATCAATTAAATCAAAGCCAATTTCTCGTTTATCATAATCTCCAATGTTTTCGAAAAACTCTCTAATCAAAGTTTTGGTATCATACCCTTTTTGCTCTAAGGCATCAAGATATTGGGCAAATGTCATCACATCGATATCATGTGAGATACTGCTGTGAATGCGACTTCTTTCGGTATAGACTTTAAATCGTTTGTGATAAGTCATTGACAACTCTTGAACCACTTTTTTACTTGCTTCAAGTAAAATTTGTAAGACATCATCTGCACTCTTTTCATAAAGAAAAGTATTGAAGTAAAGATTGGCACGCTTGTTAGTTTGTACATTATAGAAATCCTTACAATCACGTTGAAGCAAGGCAGAACTAGGTAAAATGTCTTCGTTGTCAATTGTTTCAACTAAATCAAGGTTGGTATTGATTTTGAGATTAATAGCACTCGATATTAAAGTCGCATCAATCCCCATCAAGCAACTGCCGACATGTGTTTCTCTCCCTTTAATATAAAAACATGTCAGCATTTTCCCAGCAGCGCCCGTGTAGATATATTTTATCTCATCACCGTCATATGAAGGAGAAATAAAATCCGTATTAACCGCTGCTTGAAACTCATAACCTGCTTGACGAAGACGTAACAGTTCACTTGAGGCCTGGATGGCACCAGTATGGTCATTTTCCTCAACACAATTGGTCATCAAAAGTAAATTGCAAGGAAGTTCATCTGGATGTTCCATATAGTAGAAAAGTGTCGCAATATTGACTGCATCTCCTGATTTCATATCAAGCATTCCGCGACCAAACAACCAGTCACCAGATTTAGCATGTTCTTGAATAAGTGGGTCTTCGTCATAGTTTTTAAAGAACTCTTGAAGCGCATCTGAATCATTGGCAATAGCTTTTATAGGACCATAATCTTCAACCCCAACAGTATCCATATGAGAATGCAGAATCACTGTCTTTGATATCCCAGCTTTCTTTAGCAGTGCAAAATTATTCTTACGTTTTAAAGAATCATCTTCTAAAACTTGTTGCCAAACACACTCAGGGTGAGCTGTAAAATACGGCGCTGATTGCACCAATTCATAAATGGCATCAGCCAATTCGACTTCACCTTTTGTACCATTAACTGAAAAAATAGACACCAAATATTTAGCAATGGCTTCGATACGTTCTGGCGTGCTCAATTCTTCAATGGTTTCAAATTTCATGATGATACTCCTTCAAAATAGCAACTGCGTTTTTAACCGTTTGAACTTGCAAGGTATTCAGACTGTCTTGACTATAAAAGGCAGAATGAGGGGTCAAGATAACATTATCTCGTTTAAGAAATGGATTATCTGAAAGGTCTGGATTTTCACTCTCTAAAACATCCAATCCCGCACCGATTACTTTTCCCTCATCTAACGCTTCAATCAGTGCTGCTTCATCCACAAGACTACCACGCGCCACATTGATAAAAATCACCGGTTTCTTCAATTTCTTAAAGAAATCACGATTAAAGAAATGCTCATTTGCCGAATTAGCAAATAAATGCAAGCTAATCACATCAGCTTCTGCTTGAATGGTTTCAACTGAAACCAATTTGACACCAAGTTGGTCTGCCACTTCCTCAGGAATAAAAGGGTCATAAGCTATCACAGACATTCCAAAACTTTTTGCACGTTTAGCTACTGCTTGTCCAATTCGACCAAGACCAAAAATAGCTAAGGTTTGCGAGGAAAGCCGCTTAACTTCGCCAGCCTTTTGATAACTCCAAAATCCTGCTTCTATGAATTTGCGATGTATAAAGAGTTTTTGATTTAAAGCAAGCAGGAGAGCTATCGTATGGTTGGCAACGTCTTCTGTCGAATAAGCTCCCAAGCTACGCACAGCAACACCCAACTTTTCAGCATAGTCAGTATCAATGGTATTTGTCCCCGTTGCATTAACTGCAATTCCCTTTAAGTCAGGAAATTTCCCTAAAATATCTTCCTTAAGTGGAAGAAAAGCTGTCAAAAGCACGTCCACACCAGACATTCTTTCAATAAACTCATCTTCATTGATATAAGGATAAACAGTAATTTCGCTATCGGCAGGTAAAAGTTCCTTTAAAAGGTTAACTTCGATACTCAAATCACGCTCCGCCAAAACATTTGGATAATCAGAAATTAACACTTTTAACATGATCTTTCTCCTTTAAAATAGCATCTACCTCACTAACTAAA